>CALBTN010000209.1 GCA_937967345.1 uncultured Rubrivivax sp.
GGTCAGCATCGCGCGGCGGCTGCAGGACCCGCTGGCCGAGCTGGTGAAGATCGATCCCAAGAGCATCGGCGTCGGCCAGTACCAGCATGATCTGAACCCCACCGAGCTGGCGCGCCGGCTCGACGCCGTGGTCGAGGACTGCGTGAACGCGGTGGGCGTGGACCTGAATACGGCGTCGGCGCCGCTGCTGGCGCGCGTGTCGGGGCTGTCGCCGGCGGTGGCGGCAAACATCGTGCGCTGGCGCGATGCCAACGGCGCATTTCGCAGCCGCACCCAGCTGCTGGACGTGGCAGGCCTCGGGCCCAAGACCTTCGAGCAGGCGGCCGGCTTCCTGCGCATCCGCGACGGCGACAACCCGCTGGACATGACCGGCGTGCACCCCGAAACCTATGCGCTGGTGCAGCGCTTGCTCGACGCCGCGGCGCGGCCGATCGAGCGGCTGATGGGCGCGTCGGACGTGCTGAAGACGCTGCGGCCCGAGGCCTTCGCCGACGAGCGCTTCGGCGTCATCACGGTCAAGGACATCCTGGCCGAACTGGACAAGCCGGGGCGCGATCCGCGGCCAGACTTCCAGGTGGCGCGCTTCAACGAGGGCGTGCACGAACTGCAGGACCTGAAGCCGGGCATGCTGCTCGAAGGCACGGTGAGCAACGTCGCCGCTTTCGGCGCCTTCGTCGACCTGGGCGTGCATCAGGACGGGCTGGTGCACGTCAGCCAGCTCGCCCACCGCTTCGTCGCCGATGCGCGCGAGGTGGTCAAGACCGGCGACATCGTCAAGGTGCGCGTGCTGGAAGTCGACTTGGGCCGCAAGCGCATCGCGCTGACGCTGAAGCTGGACGCCAAACCGGCAGCCAAGGCCGGCGACAACGGCTTTCGCCCGGCGGCGCGCAGCGAGCGTGCGCCACGCGCCGGCGCGCCTGCGGCAAGCAACGGCGGCTCGGCGATGGCCGAGGCCTTTGCCAGGCTGCGCTCGGCGCGCTGAGGCCGGCGCAAAGCGCCAACGCGCGCGCAGTGGCGATCGTGCTGCCCGCGCGTCGCGATGCGACGGTGCGGCCACACGCCGGGGGCAGGGGCATTGGCGTGCCGCCGTGCGGCGTGCATGCCTGCGCCATAGCATCGCCCGCATTACATGCCGCGCGCGACGCGCGGGCCGCCGAATTCCACCGGAGACAACCCGATGCGCTCATCTGACCCGACCCCCGATCCGCTGCGCCGCAGCTTGCTTGCCGCCTCGGCCTCGGCCGGCGCGGTCGTGCTGTTCGAGCCGGTCAGCGCCTGGGCTCAGGCCGCCGCACCCGCCGCGACGCGGCCGCTGCCGCCGTATGCGTCGTTCAAGGATGCCGGCGCGATGATCGTGCACAGCGCCAACACGATCGAGCTGCGCCGCTCGGCCATCGGCGGCGTTGCGGTCACGCCGATGAGCCAGCTCTACGTGCGCAACAACCTCGGCCCGCCCGATGCCGCCATCGTCGACCAGCCCGACGCCTGGAAGGTTCAGATCGACGGCGTGCGCCGCCCGGGTACGCTGACGGTGCGCGAGCTCAAGGCGATGGGGTCGGAGTCGGTGGCGATGGTGCTGCAGTGCAGCGGCAACGGCCGCGGTTTCTTCCCGAGCAAGCCCAGCGGCACGCCGTGGCAGGTCGGCGCGGCCGGCTGCGTGATCTGGACCGGCGTGCCGGTGCGTACGGTGGCCAAAGCGCTGGGCGGCATGGACCGGGCCGCGAAGTTCCTCACGGGTACCGGCGGCGAGGTGCTGCCGGCCGGCGTCGACATCAAGACCCGCGTCGAGCGCAGCGTGCCGCTGGAGGCGATGGCCGATTCGCTGCTGGCCTGGGAGCTCAACGGCCAACCGATTCCGTTGGCGCATGGCGGGCCGCTGCGCCTGATCGTGCCGGGCTACACCGGCGTCAACAGCGTCAAGTACCTGAAGCGGCTGGCCTTCACCGCCGAGGAGAGTGACGCGGCGATCCAGAAGACGCGCTATCGCATGACGCCTGCGGGCGAGAAGTCGTCGCGGCCCGGCGACCCGTCGGTGTGGGGCATGGGTCCGAAGTCCTTCGTGACCTCGCCGCTGCCCGAGCAGGGGCGCTTGCCAGCGGGCGATACCCGCATCGAAGGCCTGGCCTTCGGCGGCCTGTACGCGGTGGCCAAGGTCGAGGTGTCCACCGACGGCGGCGCCAGCTGGCACACCGCGCGACTGGTCGGCCCCGACCTCGGCCGCTACGCCTGGCGGCGCTTCGAGCTGGATGCCAAGCTGCCGCCGGGCCCGCACACGCTGACCAGCCGCATCACCGACGTCAAAGGCAACGTGCAGCCCGAGCATCGCGACGAAAACCGCAGCGGCTACCAGAACGCCAGCTGGCGCGACCATGCGGTGACCGTGACGCTGGCATGAGCAAGCCGCCGCGCACGGGTGCATGGCGCTGGCTCGCGGCTGCCGGCGCGACGCTGGCGGGCCTGGCATGGTTCGGTCTTGCCCTGGCCGACGAGCCCGGCTTCGCGACCGCCGGACGCAAGCTGTTCGTCGAAGGCGTGCCCGGCCAGGTGAGCTGCGCGCTGTGCCACACGCTGGCGCATGCCGGTGCCACCGGTACGGTCGGGCCTGACCTGAACGACCTGCGCCCCGACGCCAGCCAGGTCGAGAAAGCGATGCGCGAAGGCCTGGGCCCGATGCCGGCGTTCACGTGGCTGTCCGACGAGCAGATCCGCCTGCTGGCGCGCTACGTCGAGTGGGCCGGGCGGGCCAACTGATTCGAGAATCGGCCGTCGCGCGGCCCGATCGCATGGCCGTGAGCTCCGTCGCGCAGCCGCTGGCAGTGAGATCGCCGACAGACATTAGAATCACGCGCTTCCCACCCAGCAAGAACACAAGGCGCACCGGTCATGACAACGCGAACTAGGGGATTCACCGTCGAACCCTGATCGGCCGCGCCGTCACGCCTGCAAGCTCTTGTACTGTCCAGACGAAGCGCGGTCCCGTACCGCGCTTTTTGCTTCTCTAAGGCCCTTCTCGATGATCGTGATCACACTGCCCGATGGCTCGAAGCGGGAGTTTGCGCAGCCGGTGAGCGTGGCCGAAGTGGCCGCGGCCATCGGCCCCGGGCTGGCCAAGTCGGCGCTGGCCGGCAAGATCGGCAGCGGCGAGGCCGCGCGCCTGGTCGACTTGAGCCACCGCATCGACACCGATGCGCAGTTGGCCATCGTCACCGACAAGAGCGCCGACGGCCTGGAAGTGCTACGCCACTCCACTGCCCACCTGCTGGCCTACGCCGTCAAGGAGCTGTACCCCGACGCGCAGGTGACGATCGGCCCGGTGATCGAGAACGGCTTCTACTACGACTTCTCGTACAAGCGCCCGTTCACGCCCCAGGACCTGGAGGCGATCGAGCAGCGCATGGCCGAGCTGGCGCGCAAGGACGAGACGGTCGAGCGCCGCGTGCTGCCGCGCGACGAGGCCGTCGCTCACTTCAAGGGCATCGGCGAGCACTACAAGGCCGAGATCATCGCCAGCATCCCCGCCGGCGAGGACGTGTCGCTGTACCGCGAGGGCGGCTTCGAGGACCTGTGCCGCGGCCCGCACGTGCCCAGCACCGGCAGGCTCAAGCACTTCAAGCTGATGAAGGTGGCCGGCGCCTACTGGCGCGGCGACCACCGCAACGAGCAGCTGCAGCGCATCTACGGCACGGCCTGGGCCAGCAAGGACGAGCTGCAGAAGTACCTGACGATGCTCGAGGAGGCCGAGAAGCGCGACCACCGCAAGCTCGGCCGCGAGCTCGACCTCTTCCACCTCGACGAGCACAGCCCCGGCACGGTGTTCTGGCACCCCAAGGGCTGGACGGTGTGGCAGGAGGTCGAGCAGTACATGCGCCGCGTCTACCGCGACAACGGCTACCACGAGGTCAAGGGCCCGCAGATCCTGGACCAGGCGCTGTGGGAGAAGACGGGCCACTGGCAGAAGTACCGCGAGAACATGTTCACGACGGAATCGGAGAAGCGCGACTACGCGCTCAAGCCGATGAACTGCCCGGGCCACATCCTGATCTTCAAGCAGGGCATCAAGAGCTACCGCGACCTGCCGCTGCGCTACGGCGAATTCGGCCAGTGCCACCGCAACGAGCCCAGCGGCGGGCTGCACGGCATCATGCGCGTGCGCGGCTTCACGCAGGACGACGGCCACGTCTTCTGCACCGAGGACATGATTCTCGACGAATGCGTCGCCTACACCGCGCTGCTGCAGCAGGTCTACAAGGACTTCGGCTTCGAGCAGATCATCTACAAGGTGGCGACGCGGCCCGACGCGCGCATCGGCTCCGACGCCATCTGGGACAAGGCCGAAGATGCGTTGATGCAGAGCCTGCGCGCCAGCGGCTGCGAGTTCGAAGTCTCGCCAGGCGAGGGCGCGTTCTACGGCCCGAAGATCGAGTACACGCTGAAGGACGCGATCGGCCGCCAATGGCAGTGCGGCACGATGCAGGTGGACTTCTCGATGGCCGAGCGCCTGGGTGCCGAGTACGTGGCCGAGGACTCCAGCCGCCGCCACCCGGTGATGCTGCACCGCGCGATCGTCGGCAGTCTCGAGCGCTTCATCGGCATCCTGGTCGAGCAGCACGCCGGCGCGCTGCCGGCCTGGCTGTCGCCGCTGCAGGTGGTTGTCGCGCCGATCACCGACGCGCAGACGGACTATGCGGTGAGCGTGGCGAAAGCGCTGCAAAAACAAGGAGTTAGGGTAGAAAGCGATTTGCGCAACGAGAAGATCACGCGTAAGATACGCGAGCAATCGATGCAGAAGGTTCCGTACATCCTGGTCGTTGGCGACAAGGAGAAGGCAAGCGGGGCCGTTTCGGTGCGCGCTCGGGGCAATCTGGATCTGGGCGTGATGGCGCTAGCCGACTTCGCTGAGAAGATCGCCGGCGACATCCGCAACAAGGTCTAGCAAGCTTTCAGCGCGCCTTTGTCGTTTGGTGCGGCTTGGTGTGCCTTCAGGTCGTGTAGAAGGAGTCTGAACTATCGCTACTTTCATGGACCGTCGCGTTCCCAACGCGGAACGCAAGCACAGGTTGAACCGGGAGATCATGGCGCCGCAGGTGCGCCTGAATGGCGTCGACAACGAGCCACTGGGCATCGTCAGCTTGATGGATGCGCTGCAGATGGCGGGCGACAAGGACGTCGATCTGGTCGAGATCGCCGCCACGGCCGACCCCCCGGTGTGCCGGTTGATGGATTACGGCAAGTTCAAGTACCAGGAGCAGAAGAAGGCTTCCGAGGCCAAGGCCAAGCAAAAGGTCATCGAGATCAAGGAAGTCAAGTTCCGCCCCGGCACCGACGAAGGCGACTACGCGATCAAGATGCGCAACCTTCGGCGCTTCATTGCCGAGGATGGCGACAAGGGCAAGGTCACGCTGCGCTACCGCGGCCGCGAGATCACGCACCAGGACATCGGCATGCGGCTGCTGGAACGCATCCGCGACGAACTGGCCGACGTGGCCGTGGTGGAGCACATGCCCAAACTGGAAGGGCGTCAGATGATCATGGTGCTGGCGCCCAAGAGAAAGTGACACCAGGATTTCGCTGCCGGGGTTTCAGGTCACCTCGGCGGCGAAACAAAAGCCGTTGCAGGCCAACAAGTTCCGCATCGCCGATGCGGCCGCCTGACCTCGGCAATATCGAAGAAAAGGAGCAGCAATGCCCAAGATGAAGACCAAGAAGAGCGCGGCCAAGCGGTTTCGCGTTCGCCCCGGGGGCACCGTCAAGCGCGGTGCGGCGTTCAAGCGCCACATCCTCACCAAGAAGTCCACCACCCGTAAGCGCCACCTGCGTGGCGTCAAGCAGGTGCATGAATCCGATGTGGGCAGCATCGCCAAGATGATGCCCTTCGCTGGCCTTTGAGGGAGTAGGACATGCCTCGCGTCAAACGTGGAGTTACCGCACACGCCCGCCACAAGAAGATCCTGGCGCTGGCCAAGGGTTATCGCGGCCGCCGCAAGAACGTCTTCCGCATCGCCAAACAGGCGGTGATGAAGGCCGGGCAATATGCCTAC
>CALBTN010000210.1 GCA_937967345.1 uncultured Rubrivivax sp.
GGACAAGACAGCACTCGTGATCGGCGCCGAGCGTTGGCGCTGCCGCGAGCTCGACGACCTTTCGACTCGCCTGGCCGCGCAGCTGCGCGCGCGCGGCCTGCGCCGCGGCGACCGGCTGGCGCTGCTGCTGCGCAACGGTGTCGAATTCGTGGTCGCCGACCTCGCGATCTTCAAGCTCGGCGCGGTCAAGGTGCCGCTCAACGAGATGCTCAGCACGAGCGACGTGAGCCACATGATCGGCCACTCGGGCGCGCGCCAGCTGATCGTGCACCGCTCGCTCGCCGACCGGCTCGACGCCGCGTTGCTGGCGCAGACCGCGCTCGAGACCGTCGTCGAGGTCGACGATGCCGGGGCCGGCGTGGCCAGCGGGCGGCTCGACTGGCGCGCGCTGCTCGCCGCGCCGGCCGAGGGCTTCGGGTGGGCAGAGGTCGGCCCCGAGGACACCGCGTTCATCCTCTACACCGGCGGCACCACCGGGCGCTCCAAGGGCGTGCTGCACACGCACCGGGCGATGATGATCAACGGCCTGACGCACATCGTCCACGGCGAGATCGCCGAGACCGAGCGGCTGCTGCTGACAAGCCCGCTGCCGCACTCGGCCGGCTTCTTCTTGCAGGCCGCGCTGCTGCAGGGTGCGACCGTGCACCTGCATGCGCGCTTCGACGCCGCGGCGGTACTCGAGGCGATCGCGCGCGAAGGCATCACCTGGACCTTCATGGTGCCGACGATGATCTACCGCATGCTCGACGCCCACGACCCGGTGCGGCACGAGGTGCGCAGCCTGCGCACGCTGGTCTACGGCGCCGCGCCGATCACCGCGCTGCGGCTCAAGCAGGTGCTGGCGAAGTTCGGCCCGGTGCTGCTGCAGCTCTTCGGCCAGACCGAGGTGCCCAACTTCGCCACCAAGCTGTCCAAGGCCGACCATTCGGACGAACGCTTCCTCGGCTCCTGCGGGCAGCCGATCATCACCGCCGACGTGCGCATCGGCGGCGACGACGGCCGCGAGCTGCCCTTTGGCGAGGTCGGCGAGATCATGGTGCGCTCGCCCTACACGCTCGAGTGCTACCACGACGACCCCGAGAAGACTGCCGAGGTCTACGACGGCGAATGGATCCGCACCGGCGACGTCGGCCGCCAGCTCGCCAGCGGCCACGTGTTCATCGTCGACCGCTCGAAGGACATGATCATCTCGGGCGGCATGAATGTGTATTCGTCGGAGGTCGAAAACGCGGTGCAGGAGTTCCCCGGCGTGCGCCAGGTGATGGTCGTCGGCGTCCCGCACGACGACTGGGGCGAGGCGGTGTGCGCCGCGATCGTGCCCGCCGGCGAGGGCTTCGACACCGAAGGGCTGATGCGCCACTGCAGGCAGCGACTGGCAGCCTACAAGGTGCCGAAGGTGATCGAACTGCTGCGCGAGATCCCGCTCACCGCCTATGGCAAGCCCGACAAGAAGGCCCTGCGCAGCAAGTACTGGGGTCACCGGACGCGGCAGGTGAACTGAGAAGGTGTGAACGAACCCGCCATGCCCGCTCGTGCCGCCATATCGCGCCCACTCGTCGTTGCAAATGCTCGCCGTAGCCCGGGCTACGGCTGCGCTTTGCGCCTAGATTGGGCGCAATCTGGCGACCCGCTCGGGCACGCCCGGTTCATTCACACCTTCTGAGCAAGCAGCCTCACCACTGCGCCGAGATCACCGCGATCCCGAGCACCAGCAGCCCGATGCCGACCGCCTCGCGCCGGCCCACCCGCTCGCCGAAGAAGCACCGCGACACCCCGTAGCCGTACAGCACCTCGACCAGCGCGAGCGTGCGCACATCGGCCGCGTTGCGCAGCGCGAACGCGGTGAACCAGCCGAACGAAGCGAGCGCGCCGAAGGCGCCGGCCAAAGTGGAGACGCGCCAGGCGACCAGCGTGGCACGCAGCGCGGCGGGCCGCCAACACAGCAGCAGCGCGCAGATCGCCACGCTCTGCACCGCCTGCGCCCACACCAGCACGTAGGCCGCCGACTGCCAGGGCTGGAAGGGCCCGAGCGACTGCGCCGCCGCGCGATAGCCCACCGCCGACAGCGCGAAGCCCGCTCCGGAGCCGATGCCCATCCACGCGGTCGCCCACCGCCCGGTGCTGTCCGCCGGCGTACCCGCGTCCGGGGCCGCCAGCAACCACAGCCCGATGGACGCGAGGACGATCGCGCCGAGCGACTGCGGGCCGACCGGCTCGCCGAGCAGGACCAACGAGAACGCCGCCACCTGCAGCACCTCGGTCTTGGAGTAGGCCAGCGCGACGACGAAGCTGCGCCGCTGCATCGCGGCGATCAGCAGGCCCGTGGCCACCAGCTGCGCCAGCGCACTGCCGCACACCCAGGCCACGAACGCCGCGCCAGGCGTCGGCAGCGCAACACCGGCAGAACCGAACACGAGCGCCAGCGCGAGCAGTGCGAACGGCAGCCCGTACACGAAGCGCACCGAGGTCGCCGCCAGCGTGCCGGCCGCCGGCACCAGATCTTTCTGCGCAGCGTTGCGCACGGTCTGGGCCGCCGCTGCCAGCAGCACGATCGGGATCCACATCCACGGCGGAGCGTTCACCGTGCCGTCGTGTCCGTGCGCGCCGGTGCGGCGCCGCCCGCCAGCGTGCCGAACAGGCAGCCGAGCACGACGACCAGGCCTCCCACCGCCTCGTGCAGCTGCGGCGGCTCTCGCAGCACCACGACCGACAGCGCCAGCACATACACCGGCAGCATGTTCATCGCCGCCGCTGCCTGCGCCGGGCCGGCGAGCTGTACCGCGCGGTTCCACGCCAGCATGCCGATCACGGATGCGAAGACTGCCGCGTACGCCACTGCGGCGGCGAGGCCCGCCGACCAGTTCGCGGAAGACGACGAACCGTCGAGTCCCACCCACGCCAGCGTCAGCGGAACCGCCACGGTGGTTGCCAGCGCAGTCGCCTCGAGCAGCGGGCGGCGCTGGAAGACGCGCCGCGCGATCAGCGAATAGGCGCCCCACACCAGCACGGCGCCGAGCACCAGCAGGTCGCCGATGCGGAACTCGAGCGCGGCGATGCGGCGCAGCTCGCCGCCGGAGACGATCACCGCGACGCCGGCGATCGACACCACGATGCCGACGATCGCGCGCGCCGAAACGGTCGTGCCCAGCACGGCCCAGGCCATCAGCGCCGTCATCAGGGGGCACAGCGCGTTGATGAGCGCGGCGTTGAAGGCGCCGGTGGTGTGCAGCCCCTCGTACAGCAGGCCCTGGTAGACGACGAAGCCGGTGGCGGACATGGCCAAGAGCCATCCCCAATCGCTGCGCCGCCACGGTGTGCGCTCGCTGGAGCCGGCTGCACGGCTTGTCGCGGCTGCTTCGCGGCGCCGGCCGACCCACAACAGCGCCCACAGCAGCGCAGCGGCTGCGACGCTGCGCAGCGCGATCAGCAGCGACGGCTGGATGTCATCGCGGAAACCGCGGCCCAGGGCGATGTTGCCGGCCCAGCACAGGCACGCGACGTTGACCCAGAGAAATGCGCGAAGGCGCGGCGTGGCGGGCATGCAGACGCGAGCGGTCAGCGCGCGGCGCGCGGCGCGCCCGCGCGCCGGTGCCCGCCGGCGGGCGAGACGAAGCTCTCGCGTGCGCGGTTGTGCGCGTGGGCATGCGCCTCGTGCGGCGAAAGCACCGGCGCGAAGCAGGCATCGCTGCCCTCGAGCGCCTCGCACCACTGTGCGCGCGTGCGCGTCGCGAACACCACGGCCAGCTGCTGCTTCGTCTCGGCCCAGCGCGTGCGGTCGTCAAAGTCGATCGCCTCGCTGGCCAGGCCGAGCCGCTGGAGCAGCACGACGCGGAACTTGGGCTCGATCGGTGCGATGCTGACGTACTCGCCGTCGGCGCAGCGGTAGACATCGTAGTGCGGGGCGCCCGAGTCGAGCAGGTTGGTGCCGCGCGGGCCCTGGTGTGCGCCGCTGGCGTACAGGCCGAAGAGCGAGGTCATGAGCATCGCCGCGCCATCGACCATCGCCGCATCGACCACCTGGCCGGCCCCGCCGCGCTGCACCGTCCACAGCGCGGCCAGCATGCCGAACGCAAGCAGCAGGCCGCCACCTCCGAAGTCGCCCACCAGGTTCAGCGGCGGCGTCGGCGGCGCTCCGGCGCGGCCGATGGCATGCAGCGCACCCGACAGCGCGATGTAGTTCAGGTCGTGCCCCGCCGCCGGTGCCAGCGGCCCGGTCTGGCCGAAGCCGGTGACACGGCCGTAGACGAGCTTGGGATGCTGCGCCAGGCACAGGTCCGGGCCGACGCCCAGGCGCTCCATCGTGCCCGGGCGGAAGCCTTCGATCAGCGCATCGGCGCAGCCGACGACGCGGCGCGCGAAAGCCACGCCTTCGGCCGCCTTGAGGTCGACCGACACCGTGCGCTTGCCGCGGTTGAGCAGGTCGAACTTCGGCGCCCGCTCGATGCCCAGCCCGCTGGGCTGCATGCGGTCCAGGCGCAGCACCTCGGCCCCCAGATCGGCGAGCACCATGCCGCACATCGGCCCGGGGCCGATGCCGGCGAACTCCACCACTTTCAATCCCGCGAGCGGTCCCTGTGCCATCGTCATCGACTCCTTCGGTTCATCCCAGCAAGCGGTCGAGCCGCTCCTTGCACTCGGCGAGCTCTGCCAACATGTCCTGCACGACCTGGCGCACCGAGGTCTCCTCGCGCAGGTCGGCCACGATCTGCCCGACCGGGTAGGTCAGGAACTCGTTGGCGCGCACACGTTCGACGCGCGTGCGGCCCTGCCCCCACCACAGGATGGCCTGCAGCGGCGCGGGCAGCGGGGCCGGCGCGCCCGGCGCGTCCCACGCGTCGGTGAACGCGCTGCGCAGCGTGCGGCACGGCTTGCCGGTGACACTGCGGGTGAGCACCGCGTCGTCGGCGCCGGCGGCGAACAGCCGCGCCTTGATCTCGGGGGTCACCTCGCTCTGCACCGTCTTCAGCCACACCGAGCCGCACCACACGCCTTCGCAGCCCAGCGCCAGCGCCGCCGCGAGCTGGCGGCCGCGCCCGACGCCGCCGCCGCCGAGCACCGGCAGCGGTGCCACCGCGTCGACGATGCGCGGCCACAGCACCAGCGAGGTGGTGTCGCCGGTGTGGCCGCCGGCCTCGGTGCCGACCGCGATGACGAAGTCGCAGCCGGCTTCGCGGTGTCGGACCGCATGCTTGGGCGCGCCGGCCAGCGCCGCGACCTTGATGCCGCGCGCATGCGCCCGCTGCACCAGTTCGGGCGGCGGCGAACCGAGCGCGCTGACGATCAGGCGGATCGGGTGCTCGAACGCCTTGTCGAGCATCGCCGCGCTTTCGGCGCGCGTGAAGTTGAACGACGAGACGAGCTCGCGCTCGATGCGCGCGGCCTCCAGCGGCGGCAGCGGCGGCACGCCGGCGCGGTCGAGCATCTCGCGAACGAAGGCGAGATGCTCCGGGGGAAACAGGTGCTCCGCGTCGTGCTTGGCCTCGCCCTCGGCGGCGGTGTCGAAGGTGGTCGGCATCAGCACGTCCACGCCATAGGGCCGCCCGCCGATGTGCGCGTCGATCCAGCGCAGGTCTTCTTCCACGCGGTCCGGGTGCATGCGTGCGAGGCCGAGCACGCCGAGCCCTCCCGCCTTGGACACCTCGACGACGACGTCGCGGCAGTGGGAGAACGCGAAGATCGGCGCCTCGATGCCGAACATGGCGCACAGGGGGTTGTTGCCCATCGTCGTAGGCGGGCGTCGGGTTGCCCGGTGGTCGAACGCAGGGCTATGATACGCGGGAACCCTGTACCTAACAGTTGACCGTTTGGCTAGCATGCAACGATTGACCTGGGCCCGAACGATCCGCGCCGCGCCCCGAGTCCAAGAAGCGAGGTGAACCCATGAACATGTCAGCGCCCGTCTCGCGCCGCGCCCTGCTGGCCTTTCCCCTCGGCCTTGCGGCAGGGGCCGCGCGTGCGGCCTACCCCCCCGAGCAGCGGCTGCGGCTGGTGCTGCCGTTCGGTCCGGGCTCGGCCACCGACACGCTGCTGCGCATCGTCGCCGAACCGCTGCAGGCGGCGCTCGGCCAGAGCGTGGTCGTCGACAACAAACCCGGCGCGCTGACCTCGCTGGCGCTGGCCGACGTGGCCAAGGCACCACCCGATGGTTACACCGTCGTCGCGGCGACGAACTCGATCGTGGCCAACCCGGCCGGCATCCAGCGCAGCCCCGGCTACGACGCGATGCGCGATTTCGCACCGATCACGCGGATCGCGGTCACCTCCTACGTGCTCGTCGTCTCCAGCGACAAGCCCTGGAAAACTCTCAACGAGTTGCTCGTTCATGCGCGGGCCCATTCGGGCAAGCTGAACTATGCCAGCGGCAACCTGGGCGGCCTGTTGTACGGCGGCATGTTCGCGCGCTCCGTCGGCGCCGAGATGACCCACGTGCCCTACAAGTCCACCCCGCCGGCGCTGGTGGATCTGCTCGCCGGACACGTCGAGTTGATGTTCACCGACCTCGTCACCGCGGCGGGCCAGGCCAAGGCTGGCAAGGTGCGTGCGCTGCTGGCCACGGCGCCGCAGCGCACGGCGCTGTTCCCCGACGTGCCGACGATCACCGAGTCGGGCCTGCGCGGTATCGCCGACATGCCGGCCTGGTGGTCGCTGTACGGCCCGGCCGGCATGCCGCGCAGCGCGATCGACAGGCTCAACCGCGAGGTCGTCGCGATCCTCGGCAAGCCGGAGATCCGCGCGCGGCTGCAGGCGCTGGGGCTCGAGGCCACGCCCTCGACGCCCGAGGAACTGGCGGCGTTCACGCGCGAGCAGTCGCAGAACTACGTGCGGCTGGTCAAGGAGTTCGGCATCCAGCCGGAGTGAAGCGCATGCACGGCAGCACGCGTCCGTTGTGGCTCGGCGAACTCCGGCCCGGCATGCGCCTCGCGCTGCCGGCGTTCGATTTCAGCGCCGAGCTCGTGGCCGGCTACGCCGAGCTGCTCGACGCCCGCCACCCGGTGCACGTCGACGCCGCGTACGCGAAGACGACGCGCTACGGCCGCCTCATCGCCCACGGCCCACTCGTCATCGCCAAGGTGCTGGCGATGCTCGGCGGCGTGTTCGGCGAGGCCTTGCAGGTGCTGCTGGGTGTCGGCGCGTGGCGCTTCTACGGCCCGGTGTTCGTCGGCGACCGCGTGGCCGTCGAGTGCACCGTGCTCGACGTGAGCGCGGCCAAGGGCGCCAGTGCGGGATCGGTGGAGATCGAGCTCCGCGTGTTGGCCGCCGACGGCTCGCTCGCGCAGCGCGGCACGGCCAGCGTGCTGATCTCGCGCGCCGCGGCCGCAAGCGCCTGATCCAGCTCACCCATCGGATTCCACCGCCCATGCCACCAACCGAGCGCCGGGCTCCCGGCAACAGCGTCGACCGCGTAGCCTTTCGCGACATGGCCCGCAAGTTCGCCGAGCGCGAAATCAAGCCGCCCTGGCAGCAGGCCGACCGCGAGGCGAGGTTCCCTCGGGAGTTCTACGTCGCCGCCGCCAAGGCCGGGCTGATCGGCCTGCACATCCCCGAGTCGCTCGGCGGCGCCGATCTCGGCGTCACCGAGGAGGCGATCTCGATCGAGGAGCAGGCGAAGGCGAACCCGAACCTCGCGATCGTCGCGCTGATCCAGGGCGTGGCGGGCTCGCTGCTGGCCGAGCACGGCCACGCGCTGCACCACGC
>CALBTN010000211.1 GCA_937967345.1 uncultured Rubrivivax sp.
GATGCTCTCCCAGTCAAGAATACGCGCTTCCACGCGACCGCCACCCAGAGTTCGATTGTCACCGCTTGTCTGATCCTGCACCTCCTTCCAAGTGCGCGAGCGGGGCTTATTAGAGGTTTCAGCATCTGGCAAGGTATTGCGATGCCATTCATAATTCTTCGTCCAGCTTTCGCCGATTTGCAGCGGAAAGCGAAACGTGGGGAGATAGGGAGAATATTTAATCAAGCGGTTTCTGTTGTCTCGCGCTTCAAGAGGATTCCATTGTCGATCAAACACTTGTGACTTCGCCAGTGCTGCATCGCCGTTCAGTGTGATAATGCTATGAATCTCTGTGTCATTCAGTTTCTCGATCTCAAACTTGATCCGAAACTTTTGACCGTTCTGGTGGCCGGCATAGGTCCAGTTCTCTCCGATGGCGACGATGGGCTTTTCGACAACTCGCGGCAGTTCCGCCGCAGTGCAGACGGCAGAGATCAGAGCAGTGAACGCGACGAGCGCCCTCAAGGAGTCGTGTCGCGAAGTGGCAAGGATGGTCATGAACAACTCCCGTTGCTTGCCTCCGCTACCCCGTCGGTGGAAATCGTGCTGTCTGGAAACGAAGTAGGTCGCGTTCCATGAATGGGTTTGCGGATCAGTCGACAGGATGCAACACATTCGACGGATCGGCAATTGCGAGATGGCGCTGCCGAGCAGATTGCCCTGCGCGCATCCCCAATGTGAAGGAGAGGGTCGCTTTCAGGTAATCGACGCGCGCTGCTCGTTGGTGCGATCAGGCCTCGCGCCACAGCCACGCCGCGCCGCGCACGCCCGAGGCGTCGCCGTGGCGGCTGGCGACCAGCCGCGTGCGCAGGCTGTCCGCGCAAACGCCCGCGAACACCCAGCGGGCCCACAGCCGCGGCACCTGTTCGTAGAGCGAATCGATCTGCGACAGGCCGCCGGCCAGCACGATCACGTCCGGGTCGAGCAGGTTGATCACGCTGGCCAGCGCGCGCGCCAGCCGCGTGGCGTAGCGCTGCAGCGTGGCCTGGCAGGCCGCGTCGCCGCTGGACGCCGCAGCGGCGATCTGCGCGGCCGTCAGCGCATCGCCGCCGAAGTGCCGGTGCTCGCGTGCCTACCCGGGGGTGAATACGTACCTTCGCCACCGCGCGCCGGCCGGCCGGCACAATCGCGGCGCAGCTTCGACGATGGCACCGCTCATGTCCGCAACCCTCGGGCGCCGGCCCGCAGCGCGATGAAGGCCTTCGACCGCGCCACACTGGCCGCGGCCGAGCGCCATCTGCTGCGCGACGGGCGCTTTGCCAACGCCCGCGTCGAGCGCGTGCGCGTGGCCGGCGTCGACTGGATCTTCAAGGACTTCGCCAGCCGCAGCTTCGTCGTGCGCCACACCGTCGGGCGCTTCCTGCTCGGCCGCGAGGTGCGTGCGCTGCGCCGGCTGGACGGCATCGCCGGTGTCCCGGGCCAGGCGTTTCGGGTCGACGCGCTGGCGATGGCCGCGCACTTCGTGCCCGGGCGCGCGCTGGCCGACACGCCTGACGGCCCGTTCAGCACCGAGTTCCTGCTGGCGCTGGAAGCCTTGCTGCGCAAGGTGCATGCGCGCGGTATCGTGCACATGGACACCCGCGGCGGCGGCAACCTGCTGATCAGCCCCGGCGGCGCGCCCGGCATCATCGACTTCCAGGCGGCGCTGTCCACGCGCTGGCTGCCGCGGGCGCTGCGCGAATGGCTCGAAGGCATGGACCTCAGCGGCGTGTACAAGAAGTGGCGCCGCTGGCAGCCCGACACGCTGGGTCCCGAGCGCGCGGCCCGGCTCGAACGGCAGAACCGCTGGCGCCGCTGGTGGCTGCTGCGCGGCTACTTCGGACTGCGCAAGACGCGCAAGCCACAATAGCGGCCCACTGCAGCGCCACGCCACCGTACGACCCCACAGCGCCACACAATAGCGCCATGAAACCCACCTCGGACGGCCTGTTCCAGCATTCCGGCTTGCGCAGCGTGCTGGTCAAGCTGCGGCTGCCGCTGTTCATCGTGGTGCTGGTGCTGCTGGCGCCGTTCGTCAAGCGCGAATGGCTGCTCGCCGGCTTCGTGGTGTCGATGGTGGGCGAGTTCATCCAGCTGTGGTGCTTCGCCTCGCTCGACAAGAACGCCACGCTGACCATCCGCGGGCCCTACACCATGGTGCGCAACCCGATGTACCTGGGGCGCTTCTTCATCCCGCTGGGCTTTCTGATGCTGCTCGACCAATGGTGGCTGCTGCTGGCTTACACGGTGATCTACTGGCTGTACATGGACGCGCGGGTGCAGCGCGAGGAAGCGCACCTGAAGCCGATCTTCGGCGCGCCCTACGAAACCTACTGCGCGCAGGTGCGCCGCTTCGTGCCCGGCTGGCCGCTGGCCGGCACCACCGTGGCCTACTGGAACTCAGGCCTGTTCAAGCAGAACAATGCCGGGCGCAACCTGCTGGCCACGCTGGCCGCCTGGGCGCTGATGGCGTCCTGGACGATCTGGGGCGTGCCGGCGCTGCCCCACTGAAAGCGACCACCCCCAATGAGCGACACCCACGACAGCGGCGACACCGGCGCCGGCGCCGGCACCGGCGCCGCCGCGGCCGCGGCCGACCCGCGCCCCGCGCTGCCCGACCGCCTGAGCGTCAACCCGCGCAGCCCCTACCACGTGGCCGCGGTGTTCGAGCACGACATCGGCATCCGCCTGAACGGCAAGGAGCGCTTCGATGTCGAGGAGTACTGCCTCAGCGAAGCCTGGGTGCGCGTGCCGCATCCGCGGGCGCGCGATCGTCGCGGCCAGCCGCTGCTGGTCATGCTGAAGGGCAAGGTCGAAGCGTTCTACCGCTGACGCACCCGCCGCCGCACCACGACCAAGCCACAAGGGCCAAGCCGATGAGCCGCAACCGATTGAACCCGCTGGACGCCGCCTGGGTGATGACCGAGACGCGCGCCACGCCGAACCATGTCGGCGCGTTGCTGACCTTCACGCTGCCCGACGATGCGCCGCGCGACTACCTGCGCAGCATGATGCATGAGTTCCGCCGCGATGTCGGCTTCACCGCGCCATGGAACCGGCGGCTGAAATCGGCCTTCAACCTGAACCCGCTGGCCGAGTGGATCGAGGACGACGACATCGACCTCGAGTACCACGTGCGCCACGCCGCGCTGCCCTGGCCGGGCGGCGAGCGCGAGCTCGGCGAGCTGGTCGGCCGGCTGCAAAGCACGCCGATCGACCTGAGCCGCCCGCCGTGGGAGTGCACGATCATCGAAGGTCTGGAAGGCGGACGCTTCGCGATGTTCGTCAAGATGCACCACTCGCTGATCGACGGCATCAGCGGCATGCGGCTGCTGCAGCAGGCGATGTCGCCCGACGCCGCCAAGAGCCTGAAGCTGCCGCCGTTCTGGTCGGCCGGGCCGGCCCCGGCGCCCAAGCGCCGCCAGCCGCCAGCGGCCGAGCCGACCATGGCCAACGTGATGAGCGGCGCGGTACAGGCGCTGCGCAGCCAGTTGCGCTCGGCGCCGCAGCTGCTGGGCGCCTTCGGCAAGATGCTCAAGCGCGTGGGCGACGACGAAGACGGCATGGCGCTGCCTTTCGATGCGCCGCTGTCGGTGCTGAACGGGCGCGTGCGCGAGAAGCGGCGCTTCGCCACCCAGCGCATCGCGCTGCAGCGCATGCGCACGCTGGCCGAAGCGGCCGGCTGCACGCTCAACGACGTGGTGCTGGCGATCTGCGGCGGCTCGCTGCGCCACTTCCTGCTCGAACGCGACTGCCTGCCGGGCAAGTCGCTGACCGCCGGCATCCCGATGTCGGTGCGGCCCAAGGACGACCAGGGCAGCGGCAACGCGATCAGCTTCATCGTCGCCACGCTGGGCACCGACATCGACGATGCGGCCGAGCGGCTGCAGGCGATCCGCGACTCGGTGCGCCATGCCAAGGCGCATGTGCAGACCCTGCCGCGCCAGGCGATGATGCAGTACACCGTGCTGCTGATGGCGCCAACCATCGTCACGCTGCTCGGCGGCATCGGCGGGCGCACGCGGCCGATGTTCAACATCACCATCTCCAACGTGCCCGGCCCCGACAAGACGCTGTACTTCCGCGGCGCGCGGCTCGAGGCGATCTACCCGGCGTCCATCGTCACCCACGGCCAGGCGCTGAACATCACCTGCCAGAGCTACGCCGGCAGCATGGACTTCGGCTTCACCGGCTGCCATGCCTCGGTGCCCAGCCTGCAAAAGCTCGCGGTGTATGCGGCCGAGGCGCTGGACGAGCTGGAGGCGGCGGTGCTGGCCAAGCCGGCGCCCAAGGCGGCGCCCAAGCCGGCGCCCAAGGCGGTGGCGGACCAGCCCAGGCCGAAGCCCAAGGCCAGGCGCCGCGCCGCGCCGGCCTGAGGGCGACGCGCCGGTCGATCAGTCAGCCGCGCTCACTGCGGCTGCAGGTTGATCTTCTTGGCCAGCGCGCGGTAGTGCGCGGTCTCGGCCTCGAAGAACTTGGCCGCTTCGGCCAGCGTCATCGGCGCCGCGGCAAGCTGCGTCTGCGCCGCGAGTTGCGCCTTCACGCCGGGGTCCTGCAGCACCTTGCCGATCGCGTCATGCAGCCGCTGCACGGTCGGCTGCGGCGTGTTCTTCGGCACCATGAACCCCGTCCAGATCTTGTACGAGAAGTTCTTCAGCGACTGGCCTTCGCTGGCGGTGGGCACGCCCTTCAACAGCTCCGAGCGCTGTGCGCCGAGCTGGCCGATCACCTTGAGCTTGCCCTGCTCGGCCAATGCGCCCATCGCGGCGCTGTAGGCCAGCACCGCGAAGTCGACCTGGCCGCCGCCCAGGTCCTGCATCAGCGGCGCGTTGCCCTTGTACGGCACGTGCTGCAGCTTGATGCCGGTGGCGTGCTGCACGTCCTCCAGGATGAAGTGGTACAGCGAGCCCACGCCCACGCTGCCGTAGGTCAGCGGCTGGGCGGACGACTTGCGCGCCAGCGCGATCAGCTCGTCGACGCTCTTGACGCCGAGGTTGGCGCGGGTGACGAACACGATCACCGCTTCGGCCACCGGATGCACCAGCCGGAAGTCCTCGGCCCTGACCTTGACCGCGGCGTTGGCCAGCGGCGCCAGGATCACCTCGTTGGGCGTGCCCTGGAAGATGTAGTAGCCGTCGGCCGGCGCGCTGAGCACCTTCTGCGCCGCCAGCGCGCCGCTGACGCCGCCGAGGTTGTCGACGATCACCTGCTGCCCCAACTCCTTGCCCAGCGGCGTGTTCATGATGCGCGCGATCGCGTCCGACGGGCCGCCCGCCGGGTACGGCACCATCAGGTTCACGACCCTGCTCGGGTAGGCCTGCGACCAGGCGGCGCTGACGCCCAAGGCGAGGCAAGCGGTGACGACGGCACGGCGGGTGGTGGCGAACTTCAAGGGCGGCTCCGCGATCGAGTGGCGATGGGTGCTGCGCACTGTAGGCGCCGGCTCGTGCCGTGTCCAATGCATTGCGAGCCGGGCCTGCATGCGCTCGGCGCATGCAAGCCCATGCGGTACAGCAGCCGGCGCTTGCGCGGCCAGGCCCGCTTCGCGCGGCGACCCTCAATGCCGATCTCGAGGCGAGCGCGCGGCGCCACGTCTTTCGCCTGGCCGAAGGGCTGCCGCACCCCAGCGCGAGCGGCTGGTGGCGCTCACGCGCGGTCCTGCTCGCAGTGCATGCGAGCGATGCTGCGCAGCGCATGGCGGCGGACCATGTGCTGTCGCAGGTCGTGGAACTCACGCTGCATCGGCGCACGCCGCTCACGGCGCCAAGAACGACGGCGGCGAACAGGTCCGAGGCCATCGCCACGTTCTCCAGCCGATGGCGCTGCGCCTGCAGCGTGTGGTTGATTGCGGCCAGGCCGTAGAAGACCGCGCCGACCACCGCCAGCATCAGCGCGTGAGCAGATTGACCAGCGGGCGCCCGGCGCGGTCGCGGTAGGCGTCGAAGTCGGCATCGATCGACAACAGGTGCCGGATCTTGAGTCGCGCCGCGGCTTCGGCGACCGAGGCATCAGCCAGATCGAAGGGCAGGCTGGCGAAGCGCTCGCTGATGCGCAGCACCTCGGTCAGGCTGCCGTCGATCGCGCGGTCCAAGGACAGGCCGCCGCGCTGCACCCAGCGCAGGAAGTCCAGCGCGCAGTCGTTGTGAATGCGGCGCGCCAGCAGCGCGCAGACCTCGGTGGCCACGCACCAGGTGCTGAACAGCGTGGCCGCGGGATGCGCGCGCAGCCAGTCGAGCACCGGCGCGTGCCAGCGGTCGGCGCCGTTGAACAGCGCGATCAGCGGGCCGCTGTCGACCAGCACTGGCCCGGCGTGCGCCAGGGTGCGGGCCGAAGGCTCATGCGCCGCGGCGGGCATGGCGCTCGGCCCAGGCGTCGGCCACCGCCTGCTTGCGCCGGCGCGCGAGATCGGAGGGACCGCGGTGGCGGCCGAACAGGTCGGCGCCGAGCGCGAACGCCGAAGGCGGCGCCGCGCGTTCGGGTTGATCGAGGTAGGCCACCAGCGCGGCGCGGATCACCTCGCTGGTGCTGCGGCCGGTGCTGGCCGCGCGTTGGCGCAGGCGCTCTTCCAGCGGCAGGTCGAGTTTGACGGTGACGGTCATGGAATTCTCGACGGTGTGAAGTAATATGAATCGTATTACCTGCAGCCGACCGCCGTCAATGCCGGCGGTCGAGGCAGGCCCTCGCGGCCGAACCCACGCGCGCCGTACCCGCAGCGCAGGCCTATGCCTGCACTGGCTCCATGCCGACCAGCGCCTTGTCGCGCAGCCGTTGCGCGATCACGCTGGCCAACAGCGCGCGCACCGCTGCGGCGGCGCGCGCCGGCGCATCGTCGCCGTCGTGCACGACGTGGGCAGTCAGGTGGATTGGCGGCTCGATCGGCGTGGCGGCGAGCGTGCCGCGGCCGAGCAGCGCGGTGACGTCGCCCAGCGGCACGATGGTCGCGCCGGCGCCGGCCAGCGCTCAGCGGATGCGTCGCGGCAGACGAAAACCCTGCGCCGCCGCCCTCATCGACCTTCCGTGAACAACGCGGTGATGATGGTACCGGGGGGAGAGCACTGGACGGCGGCCCCTGCGCTCCTAGGCGACGAACGCCTGCAGCGCTTGCATCAACGAACCTGGCGCGACCGCTTCCATGAACACGAGCCCGGCCAGCGCACCGGCGATGTGCGCGTCGTGGTTCACGCGCCCGTGGCGCGTGCCGCGCGCGACCAGGCTGTAGGCCAGGTAGCCGAGCGCGAACCACGGCGCCGGGATCGGCACCGGCAGCGGCAGCACGAAGATCGACGCGCCCGGGAACACGACGATGTAGGCGAACAGCACCGCCAGGATCGCGCCCGATGCGCCGAGGCTGGCGTAGCCGCTCTGGCGGCGGTGCAGCAGCCAGGTGGCGCCGCTGGCGGCGAGCAAGCCGAACGCGTACAGCGCGGCGAAGTGCGTGCTGCCCAGACGCCGTTCGAGGTCGAAGCCGAAGGCCCAGAAGGTGAAGGCGTTGAACAGCAGATGTGCCAGGTCGGCGTGCACGAAGGCGCTGGTGACCAGCGTCAGGTAGTCGCCGCGCTGCACCAGGCCGTACGGGCGCAGCAGGCTGCGCTCGACGATCGCCGGGTATCGGTACAGCCCGAGCAGGCCGACGACGAGGATCGTGCCGAGCAGCAGCGCCGAAACCGGGGCGCCGGCGCTCAG
>CALBTN010000212.1 GCA_937967345.1 uncultured Rubrivivax sp.
CGGCGCGGCGTGCCGCGTCGCGGGTCTCGGCGATGACCGCGAACATCGGCTGGCCGAGGAACTGCACCACGCCGTCGGCGAGGATCGGGTCGTCGTGCACGATCGGCCCGCACTCGTTCTCGCCCGGGATGTCGGCGGCGACCAGCTCCTCGACCACGCCGGGCAGCGCGCGCAGCCTGGCCACGTCGATGCCGCGCAGCCGGCCATGCGCGACCGGCGACAGGCCGAGCGCCGCGTGCAGCGTGCCGGCCAGCTCGGGCAGATCGTCGACATAAGCCGCGCTGCCGGCGACATGCAGCGCCGCCGATTCGTGGACGTGCTCGCCGCCCACCGCGCCGGCGGGCGTGGTCGTGGCCTGGGTGGCGAAGGGGGCGTCGGTGACCTGGTTCATCTGTGCTCTCCTTCGGTGCTTCAGGCCGGCAGCGCCCACACCGTGGCGCTGGCCAGCGGCGCAGCGGCTCGCGTTTCCAGCCACAGCCGCTTCAGCAGCCCGCGCGCCGCCTGGCGCCGGTAGTCGGCGCTGGCGCGCAGGTCGGTCAGCGGCGTGTAGTCGGCGTCCAGCGCCTGCATCGCGGCGTCCAGCGTGGCCTCGTTCCACGGCCGGCCGCGCACCGCGGCTTCGGCGCCGGTGGCGCGCTTGACGATCGCCGCCATGCCGCCGAAGGCGAAGCGCGCGTCGGCCACGGTGTCGCCGTCGAGCTGCAGCCACAGCGCGGCGAACAGCGACGAGATGTCGCAGTCGTAGCGCTTGGAGAGCTTGTAGGCGCGCAGCTGCTGCCCCGGCGCCGGCAGCGGCACGACGATGTCGGCGACGAACTCGCCGGGCTCGAGGCGGTTCTTCATGTAGTCGAGGTAGAAGTCCTGCAGCGGCATCGTGCGCCTGCGTTCGCCGCGGCGCAGCGCGATGCTCGCGCCGAGCGCGATCAGCAGCGGCGCGCTGTCGCCGATCGGCGAGCCGTTGGCGACGTTGCCGCCCATCGTGCCGGCGTGGCGCGTCGGCGGGCCGGCGAAACGCAGCCAGGCCTCCTGCGCGCTGGGCCAGTGCGGCACCAGCGCCGACCAGGCGTCTTCCAGCGCCGCCGCGGCGCCGATGTGCAGCGCGCCGTCGACCACGGCGATGCGCTTCAGCTCATCGACCTCGCCCAGGTAGACGATGTCACCCAGGTCGCGGAACTGCTTGTTCACCCACAGCCCGATGTCGGTGCAGCCGGCGAGCAGCCGCGCCTGCGGCGTGGCCTGCAGCTGCGCAGCCAGCGCGTCGGCGCTGCGCGGCGCGTGGAAGCGGTCGCTGCGCGCGCGGCCGTCGACCACCACCGCCGGGTTCGGCGCCGCGTAGGCCAGCGGCGGATCGGCGCGCAGCTGGCGCAGCAGCGCGACCACCGGCGCGGTGTCCAGCCGCGCTGACGGCAGCTCGAACATGCGCTGGCCGGCGTCGATGATCGGACGGTAGCCGGTGCAGCGGCACAGGTTGCCCGACAGATCGTCGGCCAGCTGCTGGCGCGTCGGCCGCGTGCCGGCTTCCTGGTGGCGCTCGTACGACGCGGCCATGCTCATCACGAAACCCGGGGTGCAGAAGCCGCATTGCGAGCCGTGGCACTCGACCATCGCTTGCTGCACGGGGTGCAGCGCCTCGCCGCCACCGATCGCGGCCAGATCCTCCACCGTGAACAGCGCCTTGCCGTCCAGCGTGGGCAGGAAGCGGATGCAGGCGTTGACCGCGCGCAGCGACAGCCCGCCCACCACCGTGGCCTTTGCCGCAGCCGCGCCGCTGGCTGCGCCGTGCTCGGCGAGCTCGGCGACGATCACCGTGCAGGCGCCGCAGTCGCCTTCGGCGCAGCCCTCCTTGGTGCCGGTGCAGCGCACGTCCTCGCGCAGCCACTGCAGCACGCTGCGGGTGATCGGCGCGCCCTCGACTTCGACGATGCGGCCGCGGTGGACGAAGCGGATGGGGCGGGTGGACATGCGTTGGGCCTCGAAAGAGCTGCGAGTCGGTCGCCCGAACAGTAGCGCGTAGTGGCCGCTGCGGATATACGCCGGCACGCCAGACCGCTATAAGTTTGACCGTATGGCACAGCGCCCGGGAATCGCCAACATCGACCTCCATCTCGTGAAGGTCTTGCACACCGTGATCAGCGAACGCAGTGTCTCCCGCGCCGCCTTGCGCCTGCAAAGCACGCAGCCGATGGTCAGCGCGCAGCTCAAGCGCCTGCGTGAGCTCACCGGCGACCCGCTGCTGGTGCGTTCGGGCCAGGGCATGGCGCCGACCGACGCGGCGCTGGCGATGCTCGAGCCGGCATCCCGGCTGCTGCGCGAGGCGGACGCGCTGTTCGCGCCGCAGCAGCGCAGCGGCGCCTTCGACGCCGCGCACAGTGAAGCGATGTTCCGCATCGCCGCCAGCGACTACCTGGACCCGACGTTCCTGCCCGGCGTGGTGCAGCGCATCAAGGCCGAGGCGCCGTCGGTGCAGCTCGAGATGCACCCGCTGTCGGCCGAGTTCGACTACCGGCGCAAGCTCGCTGCCGGCGATGTCGACCTGGTCATCGGCAACTGGCTGCACCCGCCCGAGGAGCTGCACCTGGGCCGGCTGATCGACGACGAGGTGGTGTGCCTGGTCGCCGCCGACCACCCGGCGGCACGCAACCCGCGCACCTGGAACCTCGAGCGTTACCTGCAGGCCGAACACGTGGCGCCGATCGCGCTGCACGCCGGCGCGCCCGGCGTGATCGACCAGCACCTGACGGCGCAGGGCCTGCGGCGCAACATCGTCGTGCGCGCCGCGCACTTCAGCCTGATTCCGCTGATGGTCGCGCGCAGCTGGCTGGTGCTGACCACCGGGCGGCTGTTCTGCAGCCGCTACGCCGAGGCGATGAACCTGCGCATCCTGCGCTGCCCGGTGCCGTTCCCGGCGCTGACCTACTACATGCTGTGGCACGAACGCAGCCACGCCGCGCCGCCGCTGCGCTGGCTGCGCGAGCAGGTGCGCGACGTGGCCCAGCACCTGAGCGAGGGCACCGCATGAATGCCGTCACCACACCCGGGCGCCTGGCGCTGCGCGGCGACCTGCTGGACTTCGTCGCCGCGCCGGCGCGCGCCGAGCCCGACAGCGCGGTCGTGCGCTTCCGCCGCGACCACTGGCTGCTGATCGAAGCCGGGCGCATCGTCGGCGCGCAGCCTTCGGCGCCCGATGCCTCGTGGCGCCAGGTCGATCACGCTGGGCGGCTGATCCTGCCCGGCTTCGTCGACACCCACGTGCACAGCCCGCAGCTGGACGTGATCGGCTCGTGGGGCGCGCAGCTGCTGGATTGGCTCGAGACCTACACCTTCCCGTCGGAGCAGCGCTTCGCCGACCCGGGGCAGGCCGAGCGCGGCTCCACCGCCTTCCTCGACGCGCTGCTGGCGCACGGCACGACCAGCGCGGTGGTCTTCCCGACGGTGCACAAGGTGTCGGTCGATGCGCTTTTCGAGGCGGCACAGGCACGCGGCATGCGCGTCATCGCCGGCAAGGTACTGATGGACCGGCACGCGCCTGAGGGTCTGCGCGACGACGTAGCCGGCGCGGAAGCCGACTGCGAGGCGCTGATCGCGCGCTGGCACGGCCAGGGCCGGCTGGCCTACGCGGTGACGCCGCGCTTCGCGCCGACCAGCAGCGACGCACAGCTCGCGATGGCCGGGCGGCTGCTGGCGCGCCACCCGGGGCTGTACATGCAGACCCACGTCGCCGAGAACCAAGCCGAGGTGCGCTGGGCGGCCGAGCTGTTCCCTGCCGCGCGCAGCTACCTCGATGTCTACGAGCGCTTCGGCCTGCTCAACGAGCGCGCGGTGCTGGCGCACGCGGTGTGGATCGACGACGCCGACCGCGCGCTGCTGCACGCGCGCGGCGCGACCATCGCGCACAGCCCGACGTCGAACCTGTTCCTCGGCAGCGGCCTGTTCGGCTGGGCCGCGGCCGAAGACGCCGGCGTGAGCCTCGGCCTGGCCAGCGATGTCGGCGGCGGCACCAGCCTGTCGATGATCCGCACCATGGCCGCGGCCTACCAGGTGCAGGCGCTGGCCGGCACCAAGCTCAGCGCCTGGGCGCTGCTGCACGCGGCCACGCGCGGCGGCGCGACCGCGCTCGGCTTGCAGGACGAGGTCGGCACGCTGGCGCCGGGCGCCAGCGCCGACGTGTGCGTGTGGGACTGGGCGGTCGGGCCGGTGGCGCAGCGCCGCCATCAGATCGCCACCAAGCTGCACGAGAAAGTCTTCGCCTGGCTGACGATGGCCGACGAGCGCAACTTGGCGCAGGCCTATGTCGCGGGCGAGCTGCGCCACGACCGCGACGCCACCGGCGCCTGAAGCGACCCAAGACAAGACCCACAGGAGACAAGACCATGGAAGCAGTCAGCACCACGCGGCCCGGCAACGGCCTGCTCGAACGCGTGTTCAAGCTGCGCGAGCACGGCACTTCGGTGCGCGTCGAACTGGTGGCCGGGCTGACCACCTTCCTGACGATGGCCTACATCATCTTCGTCAACCCTTCGATCCTCGGCGATGCCGGCATGCCCAAGGGCGCGGTCTTCGTCGCCACCTGCCTGATCGCCGCGCTCGGCACGGCGATCATGGGGCTGTACGCCAACTACCCGATCGCGATGGCGCCGGGCATGGGGCTGAACGCCTACTTCGCCTACGTCGTCGTGCTCGGCATGGGCTTCACGTGGCAGGCGGCGCTGGGCGCGGTGTTCATCTCCGGCTGCCTGTTCCTGCTGGTCACGCTGACCGGCATGCGCGAGCAGATCATCAAGGGCATCCCGCACTCGCTGCGCGTGGCCATCACCGTGGGCATCGGCATGTTCCTGGCGATCATCGCGCTGAAGAGTGCCGGCATCGTCGCCGCGTCCAAGGCCACCTACGTCACGCTGGGCGACCTGCACCAGCCGTCGGTGGTGCTGGCGGCGATCGGTTTTTTCGTCATCGTCGTGCTCGACAAGCTGCGCGTGCCCGGCGCGATCCTGATCGGCATCCTTCTGGTCACGCTGCTGTCCTTCTTCTTCGGCGGCAACACCTTCCAGGGCGTGTTCTCGGCGCCGCCGTCGATCGCGCCGACCTTCCTGGCGCTGGACATCCCGGGGGCCTTTTCCGCCGGCATCCTGAAGGTGGTGCTGGTGTTCTTCCTGGTCGAGCTGTTCGACGCCACCGGCACGCTGATGGGCGTGGCCAAACGCGCCGGGCTGCTGGTGCCGGGCAAGATGGACCGCATGAACAAGGCGCTGCTGGCCGACTCGGGCGCGATCTTCGCCGGCTCGCTGCTCGGCACGTCCAGCACCACCGCCTACGTCGAAAGCGCGTCGGGCGTGCAGGCCGGCGGGCGCACCGGGCTGACCGCCGTCACCGTGGCGGTGATGTTCCTGCTGTGCCTGTCGATCTCGCCGCTGGCCGGCTCGGTGCCCGCCTACGCCACCGCGCCGGCGCTGTTCTTCGTCGCCTGCCTGATGCTGCGCGACCTGACCGAGCTGGAATGGGATGATTCCACCGAGGTCATCCCGGCGGCGGTGACGGCGCTGATGATGCCCTTCACCTACTCGATCGCCAACGGCCTGGCCTTCGGCTTCATCACCTACGCGGTGTTGAAGCTGTTCACCGGCCGTGGCCGCGAGGTGCACTACATGGTGTGGCTCATCGCGGCGGTGTTCCTGTACAAGTTCATCTTCGTCAGCGGGCATTGACGGCAAAGGGGCGCGATGGCCACGAAGCTCAGACTCGAACTGATCGGCATCAGCAAGCAGTACCCGGCGGTGCGCGCCAACGACAACGTCAACCTCAAGGTGCAGCCCGGCGAGATCCACGCCGTGCTCGGCGAGAACGGCGCGGGCAAGAGCACGATGATGAAGATGATCTACGGCGCGGTGCGCCCCGACGAGGGCGAGATGCGCTGGAACGGCGAGAAGGTCGAGATCAAGAACCCGCAGCAGGCACGGGCGCTGGGCATCAGCATGGTGTTCCAGCACTTCAGCCTGTTCGATACGCTGAGCGCGGCCGAGAACGTCTGGCTCGGCCTGGACAAGCGCATGTCGCTGGCCGCAGTGACCGAGCGCATCGCCAAGGTCAGCAAGGACTACGGGCTCGATGTGGAGCCGCTGCGCCCGGTGCATTCGCTGTCGGTGGGCGAGCGCCAGCGCGTGGAGATCGTGCGCGCGCTGCTCACCGACCCGAAGCTGCTGATCCTGGACGAGCCGACCTCGGTGCTGACGCCGCAGGCGGTGCAAAAGCTCTTCGTCACGCTGCGCCAGCTCAGCGCAAACGGCTGTTCGATCCTGTACATCAGCCACAAGCTCGACGAGATCCGCGCGCTGTGCAGCAACTGCACCGTGCTGCGCGGCGGCAAGGTCACCGGCATGGTCGACCCGCGCACCGAAAGCAACGCCGGGCTGTCCAAGCTGATGATCGGTGCCGAGCCGCCACAGCTGCAGCACAAGAAGGCGCAGGCCGGCGCGGTGGTGCTGGCGGTCAAGGGGTTGTCGGTGCCGAAAGCCGACCAGTTCGGCACCACGCTGGCCGACATCGGCTTCGAGGTGCGTGCCGGCGAGATCGTCGGCGTGGCCGGCGTCTCGGGCAACGGCCAGCAGGAGCTGATGGCCGCGCTGTCGGGCGAGGACGCGCGCGGCCCGGCCGCGTCGATCCAGTTGTTCGGCAAGGACATCGCGCGCCACTCGGCGCGGCGCCGCAGGCGCGCCGGGCTGCACTTCGTGCCCGAGGAGCGCTTGGGCCGCGGCGCGGTGCCGGTGATGAGCCTGACGCGCAACACGCTGCTGACGCGCACCGAGGCGGTCCGTGCGTCGGGCTGGATCGACATCCGCAAGGTCGAGCTGCTGGCCGCCAACCTGATCAGCCGCTTCAACGTCAAGTGCGGCGGCACCGGCGCGGCGGCCAAGAGCCTGTCGGGCGGCAACTTGCAGAAGTTCATCGTCGGCCGCGAGATCGACGCCAACCCGAAGCTGCTCATCGTCAGCCAGCCGACCTGGGGCGTCGATGTCGGCGCCGCGGCGCTGATCCGCGGCGAGCTGCTGAAACTGCGCGACGCCGGCTGCGCGCTGCTGGTGGTCAGCGAGGAACTCGACGAGCTGTTCGAGATCGCCGACCGGCTGATCGTCATCGCGCAGGGGCGCATGTCGCCGTCGATCGCCACGGCCGAGGCCAGCGTCGAGCGCATCGGCGAATGGATGTCGGGCTTGTGGCCAAGAGAGGGCGCAGCGGCGCAGACGCCGGCCGCGCAGACCGTGCAACCGCTGGGAGTGCGCCATGCTCAGGCTTGAAGCGCGTGCGCAGCCGTCGAAGCTGATGTCGCTGCTGTCGCCGGTATTGGCGCTGGCGGCCACCGCGCTGCTGGCGGGCATCTTGTTCGCCGCGCTCGGCAAGAACCCGGCCCAGGGGCTGTCGATGTTCTTCGTCGAACCCTTCTCCAACCTGCGCCAGATCACCGGCGTGGTGCTGAAGGCGACGCCGCTGATCGTGATCGCGCTCGGGCTGGCGGTGTGTTACCGCTCCAACGTGTGGAACATCGGTGCCGAGGGCCAGTTCCTGTTCGGCATCATCGCCGGCGGCGGCATCGCGCTGTGGCTGACGACGCAGGGCATCGTGCTGCCGCAGATCGTCGCGGTGCCCGTGGTGCTGCTGGGCAGCGTGCTCGGCGGCATGGCCTGGGCCGCGATCACCGCGCTGCTGCGCGACAAGTTCAACGCCAACGAAATCCTGGTCAGCCTGATGCTGGTCTACGTGGCGCAGCAGCTGGTCAACTACCTGGTGTTCGGGCCGTGGAAGGACCCGGCGGGCTTCAACTTCCCGCAGACCAAGAACTTCGATGCGTCGACCTTCCTGCCGCTGCTGCTGCCGGGCACGCGGCTGAACATCGGCATCGTGATCGCGCTGGTGTGCGTCGCGCTGACCTGGGTGTTCATGTTCAGGCTGTTCCGCGGCTACCAGCTGCAGGTCGGCGGGCTGGCGCCGGCGGCGGCGCGCTACGCCGGCTTTTCGGCCAGCGGCTCGCTGTGGACCGCGCTGCTGATTTCGGGCGGGCTGGCCGGGCTGGCCGGCGGTATCGAGGCCATCGGCACCTTCCGCCAGATCACGCCGCATGTGTCCACCGGCCTGGGCTTCACCGCGATCATCGTGTGCTTCGTCGGCCGGCTGCACCCGGTGGGCATCGTCTTCGCCGGCATCTTGCTGTCGGCGATGATCATCGGCGGCGAGCTGTCGCAGTCGCGCCTGGGCCTGCCCAACGCATTGAGCGGCGTGTTCCAGGGGCTGCTGCTGGTGCTGCTGCTGGCCTGCGACACGCTGATCCACTTCCGCATCCGCGCTCGCTCGGCGATCGCGCACGCGCACTGACCGAGGCTGGACCATGGACCAACTCGCCTTGCTCGTCGCCGCCACGCTGGCCTCGGGCACACCGCTGGCGATCGCCGGCCTGGGGCTGCTGATCAACGAGAAGGCCGGGGTGCTCAACCTGGGTGCCGAAGGCCTGATGCTGGTGGCGGCCATCGCCGGCTTCGCCGCCGCCTTCACCACCGGCAGCGACACCGTGGCCTTCATCGCCGGGGCCGCCGCCGGCGGGCTGCTGGCCGCGGCCTTCGGCGTGCTGGTGATCTGGCTCAACACCAACCAGTACGCCACCGGGCTGGCGGTGAGCCTGTTCGGCTACGGCTTCTCGGCCTTTGTCGGTGTGGGCTACGTCGGCCAGAAGCTGTCGGAGCGCACGCCCTTCGAGATCCCCGGCTTGGGCCAGATCCCGTTCATCGGCCCGGCGCTGCTGCGCCACCACCCGATGGTCTACATCGCCATCGGGCTGATCGCCGCGACCATGTGGTTCCTGTACAAGAGCCGCGCCGGGCTGGTGCTGCGCGCGGTGGGCGAGTCGCCCGAGTCGGCGCACGCGCTGGGCTACAAGGTGCGCTGGATCCGGCTGCTGGCGGTGGTCGTCGGCGGCGCACTGTGCGGCGTGGCCGGCGCCTTCCTGTCGGTGGTGTATGCGCCGCTGTGGGTCGAGGGCCTGGTGGCCGGTCGCGGTTGGATCGCGCTGGCGCTGACCACCTTCGCGACCTGGCGGCCGCTGCGCGTGCTGCTCGGCGCCTACCTGTTCGGCGGCGTGACGATGGCGCAGTTCGCGCTGCAGGGCGCGGGGGTCAACGTCTCCAGCCAGCTGCTGGCGATGCTGCCCTACCTGGCCACCGTGGTCGTGCTGGCCATCATCAGCCGCAACCCGACCTGGATCCGCATCAACATGCCGGCCTCGCTCGGGAAGCCCTTCCACCCCGGCACATAATTCCGGCTTGTCGTTGGAGCGAACCGCGGGGGCGGGGCGCTCGACTCGTGGGTCAGACCATTCCATTCACCTTCCAACAGGAGAGTCACACGCATGAGCACCTTGTCCAAACGCAGCCTGCTAGGCTTGACGGCCATTGGCGCGCTGGTCGCGCTGGCCGGCTGCGGCAAGAAGGACGAGCCCGCGCCGCAGGCCGCGGCGCCGGCATCGGCAGCGGCGGAACCGGCCGCCGCGGCGGCCGAGCCGCTGAAGGTGGCCTGGGTCTACATCGGCCCGGTCGGCGACGCCGGCTGGACCTACGCGCACGACCAGGGCCGCAAGGCGGTCGAGGCCGAGTTCGGCGACAAGGTCAAGACCACCTTCGTCGAGAAGGTGCCCGAAAGCGCCGACGCCGAGCGCGTGCTGCGCGACCTGGCGGCGCAAGGCAACAAGCTGATCTTCACCACCAGCTTCGGCTACATGGAGCCGACGATCAAGGTGGCGCAGGAGTTTCCCGACGTCAAGTTCGAACACGCCACCGGCTACAAGCTGGCGCCCAACGTCGGCGTGTACGACCACCGCGTCTACCAGGATGCGTACATCTCCGGCATGATCGCCGGCGCCACCACCAAGACCAACACGCTGGGCTTCGTCGGCACCTTCCCGATCCCCGAAGTGCTGCGCAACATCAACGCCTACACGCTGGGCGCTCAGGCGGTGAACCCGAAGATCAAGACCAAGGTGGTGTGGGTCAACACCTGGTTCGACCCGCCGAAAGAGGCCGAGGCCGCGCAAAGCCTGATCAACGCCGGGGCCGACGTGCTGCTGCAAAACACCGACTCGTCGGCGGTGCTGCAAACCGCCGAGAAGAACGGCAAGTTCTCCTTCGGCTGGGACTCCGACATGAGCGAGGTGGCACCCAAGGCGCACTTGGCGTCGAACATGATCTACTGGGGCCCGTTCTACAAGAAGGCGGTCAAGGAAGTGCTCGACGGCACCTGGAAGTCCGAACGCGCGGTGTGGGGCTACAAGGAAGACACCACCAACGTGATCAAGATCGCCGACAGCGTGCCCGAGGACGTGAAGAAGAAGATCGAAGAGGTCAAGGAAGGCTACAAGGCCGGCACCTTCGACCCGTTCAAGGGCCCGATCGTCGACAACGAGGGCAAGGAGCGCAACGCCAAGGACGCGCTGCCCGACCAGGCCTGGCTCGACAAGGTCGACTTCTACGTGCAAGGCGTCGAAGGCAAGATCCCCAGCGGCAAGTAGTCTGCCCGCTGCGCGACCGCGCCGCCGCGGGCAGCGATGCCCCGGCGGCGTCTTGCACTACCCAGCCGAGATGACGATGAACTCCGCACCAACGCGCAAACCCTGCCGACCCACCCGCCGCGCCGCGCTGATCGTGGTGATCGCGGCGGCTGCCCTGGGCAGCCCGGCGGCGTTTGCCGCATCGTCGGCGCAGTTGGCGGCCGACTCGAAGGCGGCGCTGCAAAAGCTGACCGCCAAGGTGCCGGCAGCCAGGGCGCTGGCCAAGGACGCGAAGGCGGTGCTGGTGTTTCCCAAGGTGCGCAAGGCGGGCCTGGGCATCGGCGGCCAGTACGGCGAAGGCGCGCTGATCCAGGGCGGCAAGGTCGTCGCCTACTACAGCACCGCCGGCGCGTCCTACGGCCTGCAGGCCGGGGCGCAGACCTTCGGTTACGCGATGTTCTTCATGAACGACAACGCGCTGGCGCAACTGGGCAAGAACGACGGATTCGAGGTCGGCGTCGGCCCGAGCGTGGTGGTGATGGACGAAGGCATGGCCAAGAGCGCGACCACGACCACGATGAAGGACGACATCTACGCCTTCATCTTCGGCCAGAAAGGGCTGATGGCCGGCCTGGGCGTGCAGGGCAACAAGATCACCAAGATCGACCCGAAGTGAAGACCATCGACTTCGACGCCATCGCGCGTGCGCGGCTGCCCGAGCTGCTGCGCAGCATGCCCAAGGCCGAGTTGCACCTGCACATCGAGGGCACGCTCGAGCCCGAGCTGATCTTCAGGTTGGCCGAGCGCAACCACGTGGCGCTGCGCTACGCCAGCGTCGACGCGCTGCGCGCCGCCTATGCCTTCAGCGACCTGCAGAGCTTTCTCGACATCTACTACGCCGGTGCCAGCGTGCTGCTCGAGGAAGAAGATTTCTTTGACATGGCCTGGGCCTACTTCGAGCGCGCCGCGGCCGACAACGTGGTGCACGCCGAAATCTTCTTCGACCCGCAGACGCACACCGAGCGCGGCGTGAGCATGCGCACGGTGATCGTCGGCCTGGAACATGCCTGCCGGCGCGCGCACGCCGAGTTCGGCTTGAGCGCCAAGCTGATCCTGTGCTTCCTGCGCCACCTCAGCGAAGAAGCGGCGTTCGAAACGCTGCAGCAGGCGCTGCCTTACCGCCGCCACTTCATCGGCGTGGGGCTGGACAGCAGCGAGCGCGGCCATCCGCCCGAGAAGTTCGCGCGCGTCTTCGCCAAATGCCGCGAGCTGGGGCTGCACGTGGTCGCGCATGCCGGCGAGGAAGGGCCGCCGGCCTACATTCAAAGCGCGCTCGATGTGCTGCAGGCCGAACGCATCGACCACGGCGTGCGCTGCGTCGAAGACCCCGCGCTGGTGCGCCGGCTGGCGGCCCGCCGCACGCCGCTGACGGTGTGCCCGCTGTCCAACGTCAAGCTGCGCGTGTTCGATGCGCTGACCGAGCACAACCTGAAGACACTGCTCGATGCCGGGTTGTGCGTTACGGTCAACAGCGACGACCCAGCCTACTTCGGCGGCTACGTCAACGACAACTACCTGCAGACCTTCGCCGCGCTGCCGGCGCTGAGCGTGCGCGATGCGTACATGCTGGCGGCGAACAGCTTCGAGGCCAGCTTCGTCGACGCCGCGATCAAGCAGGGCTGGCTGGCACAGCTGAATCAGGTGTTCGCTGCCGGTTAATCTTCACGCGCCCGTGGCGCTATGCACCGCTCCCCCGAGCCCCCTCCGAGAGGGGGCTCCGATTCGTTGGACAAGTCGGCCTGGCGGCCAAACGGGCGGGCGTACCCGGCATTGGCCAGGCCGGCGCTGGGGGCCTGCGCCGGCCGCATGGCCGGCCCGACGGCCATGCTGGAGCCCCCTCTTGGAGGGGGCGCGGGGGAGCCGCCTCCACGCGCCTTGGCGCAAAGCGGCCGCAGGCCGCTTTGCGC
>CALBTN010000213.1 GCA_937967345.1 uncultured Rubrivivax sp.
GATCTCGGCCGCCACCTCCTCGGCCGGTGCGGCGTCCAGGTCGTTGATGACCAGCCGCGCGCCTTGCGAGGCGAACTTCAGCGCGATCGCGCGGCCGATGCCGCGGCCCGAGCCGCTGACCAGCGCGACCTTGCCGTCCAGGGTTCCACTCATGTCTCGTTCCTTTCGTTTCAGGGCAGTGCGACGACGGCGTCGCCGCTGATCTTGGTTTCGCCGTACTGGTTGGTGCTGCGCAGCTCGATGCGCACGCAGTTCTCGCCGTTGCGCTGCAGCTTCTCGGCGACGCGGCCGCTGCAGCTGATGACGTGGCCGAGCTGGGTGATGCCGGCAAAGCGCACCTCGAAGCCGCGCAACTGCGCCTGCGGCGCCCAGTTGGTGATCAAGCGGCCCAGCCAGGCCATGCCCAGCATGCCGTGCGCAAACACGTCGGGCATGCCGGCGCGGCGCGCAAAATCGATGTCGATGTGGATCGGGTTGTGGTCGCCCGAGGCGCCGGCAAACAGCGCCAGCGTCGTGCGGTTCACGGCCGGCAGTTGCAGGCCGGGCAGCTCCTGGCCCGGCTGCACGGCATCGAAGGTCGGAGTGCTCATGTCCGTCCCCCTTCAGTTGCGCACGACGATCACGCTGCGCAGCTCGGCCACCAGCTCGCCGCGCTGGTTGTGCGCGGTCGCGGTCTTGGTGATGAACTCCAGCGCGCCGTTCTTCTTGTCGTAGATGTCGGTGATGCGCGGACGCACCGTGATGGTGTCGCCGGCGACCACCGGGCGGTGGTAGCTGAAGCCCTGCTCGCCGTGCAGCACGCGCTCCAGCGGCACCTGCAGGTCGGCGAGCAGCCGCGCGGTGCCGCCGGCGTCGAGCTCGGCGGCGAACAGGAAGGTCGGCGGCGCCGGCAGCGCCGCATAACCGGCGTCGCGCGCGGCGGCTTCGTCCAGGTACACCGGGTTGCTCTCGCCGATGGCCTGGGCGAAGAACTTCAGCCGTCCGGCCTCGATGGGCAGCACGGCGGTGGGCAGCTCGTGCCCGATCCACTTCTTGTCGATCACGTCGTTCCTCCGTCAGACCCGTTCGTACAGCGTGACGACGCAGGCGCCGCCCAGCCCCAGGTTGTGCTGCAGCGCGAGCCGCGCGCCTTCGACCTGGCGCCGGTCGGCCTGGCCGCGCAGCTGCTGGACCAGCTCGGTGCACTGCGCCAGCCCGGTCGCGCCCAGCGGGTGGCCCTTGGACAGCAGCCCGCCCGAGGGGTTGGTGACGTAGCGCCCGCCATAGGTGTTGTCGCCGTCCTCGATGAACTTCTCGGCCCCGCCCTCGGGGCACAGGCCCAGCGCCTCGTAGGTGATGAGCTCGTTCTGCGCGAAGCAGTCGTGCAGCTCGACCACGTCCAGGTCCTCGGGGCCAATGCCGGCCTGCGCGTAGACCTGCTGCGCGGCGGCCTTGGCCATGCTGAAGCCGACCACCTCGCGCATGTCGCGCGCCTCGAAGGTCACCGGCGTGTCGGTGGTCATGGCCTGGGCGCGGATGCGCACGCGCGCATCCAGGCCGTGGCGCCGGGCAAAGTCGGCCGAGCAGACGATCGCCGCGGCGCCGCCGCAGGTGGGCGGGCAGGCCATCAGCCGCGTCATCACGCCGGGCCACATCACCGGCGCGGCCAGCACCTCTTCCTCGCTGACCTCGCGCTTGAGCAGCGCCAGCGGGTTGTTGGCCGCGTGGCGGCTGGCCTTGGCGCGCACCTTGGCGAAGGTCGCCAGCTTGGTGCCGTACTGCTGCATGTGCGCGAGCCCCGCGCCGCCGAAGTAGCGCAGCGCCAGCGGCACCTCGTTGTTGCCCACCAGCGCATCGGCGGCCTGCTCGAAGTGGTCGAAGGGCGACGGCCGGTCGCTGAACACCGCGCCCAGCGCACCCGGGTTCATCTGCTCGAAGCCCAGCGCCAGCGCGCATTCGACCGCGCCGCTTTGCACCGCCTGGCGCGCCAGGAACAGCGCGGTCGATCCGGTCGAGCAGTTGTTGTTGACGTTGACCACCGGGATGCCGCTCATGCCCACCTCGTACAGCGCACGCTGCCCGGCGGTGGAGTCGCCGTAGACGTAGCCGACGTAGGCCTGCTCGATCTGGTCATAGGCCAGGCCCGCGTCTGCGAGCGCGGCGCGCGTCGCGCGGGCGCCCATCAGGTGGTAGGGGTCGCTGGCCCCGGGCTTGGTGAAGGGGATCATGCCGACCCCGGCGACGCATGCATCGTGACGCATCGATGGTTCCTTTCGGTGAAGTGGCGCCTCAGGCGACCTGCCGGTCGCGGCCTTCCCAGTAGGGCTTGCGCAGTTCGCGCTTGAGCACCTTGCCGGCGCCCGACAGCGGCATCGCCTCGATGAAGTCGACGCTGCGCGGGCACTTGTAGCCGGCGATGTGCTGCTTGCAGTGCGCGATGATTTCCTCGGCGGTGGCCGACTGGCCCGGCTTGCACACGACGAAGGCGTGCACCGCCTCGCCCCAGCGCTCGTCGGGGATCGCGACCACCGCGCTTTGCGCCACCGCCGGGTGCAGCGCGATGGCGTTCTCCACCTCGATGGTGTAGACGTTCTCGCCGCCGGTGATGATCATGTCCTTGACCCGGTCCTGCAGGAAGACGTAGCCCTGCGCATCCATGTAGCCGGCGTCGCCGGTGTGCATCCAGCCGCCGCGCTTGGCCTCGGCCGTGTCCTCGGGCAGCTTCCAGTAGCCTTGCATGACCCCGGGGCCGCGCACCAGCACCTGGCCGGTCTGGCCGCGCGGCAGTTCCTGGTCGGTGGCATCGACGATGCGCACTTCGCAGCCGATCATGGCGCGGCCGTTGGACTTGTGCAGTCCTTGCTTGCGGCCGGCCTCGCCGTGCATGGCCTGCAGCAGCAGCGTGGCCACCGGCGACAGTTCGGTCTGCCCGTAGGCCTGCACGAAGCCGGCCTGCGGGAACGCCGCCATCGCGCGGTCGAGCAACGCCTCGGCAATCGGCGAGGCGCCGTAGAGGATGTTGCGCACGCTCGACAGGTCGTAGTCGCCGCGCTTGGGGTGGTCGACCAGCATCTGGATCATCGTCGGCACCAGCAGCACGTCGCTGATGCGTTCGAGCTGCAAGGTCTCGAGCACCGCCACCGGCTCGAACTGCGGCACGATGACGTGGCAGCCGCCCACCGCCAGCATGGCGTTCATGAAGGCGCCGTCGGCCAGGTGGAACATCGGCGCCGAGTGCAGGCCGACGCAGCCGTGGCTGACCACGCCTTCGGCCACCATCGCCACCGCGTTGCTGAAGATGTTGGCGTGCGTCAGCATCACGCCCTTGGCGCGCCCGGTGGTGCCGCTGGTGTAGTAGATGCCGGCCAGGTCGTCGCCGCTGCGCAGCGCGTCCTCGGCGGGCTCGGCGCCTTCCAGCAGCGCTTCGTACGACAGCAGGCCGTCGGGCGCCGGACCCTCGCCCGCGTAGATCAGCGCCTGCAGCTTGGGGCACTGCGCACGCAGCTTGGCGGCGGTGTCGACGAAGTGCTGGTCGACGATCAGGAACTTGCTGTCGCAGTCGTCGAGCATGAAGGCCAGCTCGGCCACCGCCAGCCGCGTGTTCAGCGGGTTGACGACGCCGCCGGCCCAGTAGGTGCCCAGGTAGTACTCCAGGTAGGTGTCCGAGTTCAGCGCCAGCATGCTGATGCGATCGCCCGGGCGCAGGCCCAGCTTGTGCAGCGCACCGGCGTAGCGCGCCACGCGGGCGCCGAATTCGGCGAAGCTGCGCTGGCGAGCGCCAAAGCGCGAGATCGGCGCGTCGGGTTGCTGTTGCAGCGCGCGGTGCAGGTTCTGCGTGAGGTACATGGCCCTGGTCTCCCGGTTCGGTGGTCTCGATGTGCCCCGCATCATCGGCAAAAGCGCGCTGGTGGGCCATAGCCGAAGCCCTTCTTCCGATTGCAGAATGCCTCACCCATGGGCCCCGCTTACGCCACCCGCCCGAGCTTCACGATCTCGATCGTGTTCGTGCGCGGCATGCTGTCGGCGCTGCGCCTGCGCGGCGACGACCTCTTGCCCTGGCTGCAGCGCGCCGGCATCGCGCCGGGGCTGCTGCACGAGCCGGCGGCGCGCGTCACCGCCGAGCAGTACAGCGCGCTGTTTCGTGCGCTGATCGAGGGCCTGGACGACGAAGGGCTGGGTTTCTTCTCGCGGCCGCTGCGCCGCGGCAGCCAGGCGCTGGTGATGCGCAGCGTGCTGGGCGCGCGCAGCGTCGGCACGGCGCTGCGCCGCCTGGTCAGCGGCTTCAACCTGCTGCAGGACGACGTGGTGTTCAGCCTGGCCACCCAGGGCACGCAAGCCGCGATCCGCATCGACGTGCCGGCGCGCTACCTGCCCGATCGTCCCTTCATGCACGAGATGCTGCTGCGCGTACTTTTCAGCCAGCTGAACTGGCTGGTCGGCGCACGGCTGAAGCACCTCGCGTTCGAACTTGCCATGCCGCGGCCCGGCCATGCCCACGAGTTCGCCAAGCTGTTTCCGGGCACGCTGCGCTTCGAGCGGCCGTGCACCGCGCTGGTCTTCGACGCCGCCGTGCTGGTGCAACCCTTGCTGCACGATGCGGCGTCGCTGCGGCTGTTCCTCGAGCGCATGCCGCAGGGCATCATCGTGCCCGAGCGCAAGCTGCCAGGGGTCAGCGAGCGCGTGCGCCGCTGCCTGCTACAGGGGCGGCCGCAGTGGCGCACGCTGGAAGAAGCTGCGGCCACGCTGCACCTGGCGGTCAGCACGCTGCAGCGCCACCTGGCCCGCGAGGGCACGAGCTTCCAGCGACTCAAGGACGAGTTGCGCCGCGACCTGGCGATCCAGCACCTGCACGCTTCATCGACCGCGCTGACCGCGCTGGCGCTGGAGCTGGGTTTTTCCGACAGTGCCACCTTCCAGCGCGCCTTCAAGACCTGGACCGGCAGCCCACCCGGCGCCTACCGGCTGCGCTTCGGCCCGGGCGTGCGCCGAAGCTGAGGCCGACGCGGGCGGCGACGGTGATCGCGGGCCGCGCACCGCGACCAAGCAGGCACGCGCGCAGGCTTCGTCGTTCAGCGCAGCGCGGCCTCGTCGGCCACGATCCAGGCCTGTGCACTGCGCACGCGGCCGGCGGGAATGCCGGCGTCGCCGGCGCGCAGCCGGGCGAGCGCATCGCGCTTGTCGGCGCCGCACACCAGCCACAGCACGCAGCGCGCGCGGTTCAGCGCCGGGTAGGTCAGCGTCATGCGGCGCTGGCCCTGGTAAGGGCCGCTCAGACCGACCTCGGTATCGGCGAGCTCGAGCACCGGGTCTTGCGGCACCAAAGACGCGGTGTGGCCGTCGGCGCCCAGCCCCAGGTGCACCAGGTCCAGTACCGGCGGCGTGCCGCACACGCGCTGCAGCGTGGCGGCGTAGTCGCGCGCGGCGGCCTGCAAGTCGGCGGCTTCGACCGGCATCGCATGCAGGTTCGCCGCCGGCAGTGGCGCGCGCTCCAGCAGGCTGGCCTGGATGTGCGTCAGGTTGCGCGCCGCGTCGCCGGTAGGCGCGACCCGTTCGTCGACCTGGAACAACTGCAGTTGCGCCCAGGGCAGGTCCTCGCCGGTCAGTGCGCGCAGCATCGCCCACGGCGTGCGTCCGCCGCTGAGCGCCAGCGTGAACTGCCCGCGCGCGCGCACCGCCTCGTGCGCGCGCGCGGCGATGAAGGCCGCCGCGCGCTGCGCCGCGGCGGCCTCGTCGGGCAGGACCTCGAGCTGCATCGCCTGGCTCGCCACGGCTCACGGCGCCGGGTCGTGCCAGCCGCCGGGCGGCGCCAGGCGCTGCGCGTCGGCCGGGCCCCAGCTGCCGCTCGCGTAAGGCTGCGCTGCGGGCGGCGCGGCCAGCGCCGGGTCGACGATGCGCCAGGCTTCCTCGACATAGTCCTCGCGCGCGAACAGCGTGGCGTCGCCGTGCATCGCGTCGCCGAGCACACGCTCGTAGGCGTCCATCTCGCCGGCCGCGGGGTGCCGGCTGGCCAGCATCTCGGTCGGCTGGCTCAGGTCGTCGTCGTCAGGCGATAGCACGTTGACGCCGATGGCCAGCGCCACGTCCGGGCCGATGCGCATGCGCACGTGGTTCGGCGCCGGCGCGGCGTCGGAGTACACCGACGGCGTGCGCTTCAGCCGCACCAGCACCTCGGTGCAGGTGACGGGCAGGTTCTTGCCGGCGCGGATGAAAAAGGGCACGCCCTGCCAGCGCCAGTTGTCGATCCACAGCCGCAGCGCGGCGAAGGTCTCGGTGGCGGAATCGGCGGCCACGCCCGGCTCGTTGCGGTAGCCGTCGAACTGGCCGCGCACCAGCTCGACTGCGTCCAGCGTGCGCACCGCGCGCAGCAGCCGGATCTTCTCGTCGCGGATCGATTCGCTGTCGGTGCGCACCGGCGGCTCCATCGCCAGGTTGGCCAGCACCTGGAACAGGTGGTTCTGCACCACGTCGCGCACCGTGCCCACCGCGTCGTAGAAGGCGCCGCGGCCCTGCACGCCGAAGTCCTCGGCCATCGTGATCTGCACGCTGTCCACGTGGCTGCGGTTCCACAGCGGCTCGAGCACCGCGTTGGCGAAGCGAAAGTGCAGCATGTGGTGCACCGGCGCCTTGCCCAGGTAGTGGTCGATGCGGTAGATGTGGCGCTCGTCGAAGCTGGCCAGCAGCACCGCATCCAGCGCCACCGCCGAGGCCTGGTCGCGGCCGAAGGGTTTTTCGACGACGACACGCGCGCCCTGCGTGCAGCCGGCGGCCGCCAGTTGCTGCACCACCTGCGGGAACAGCGCCGGCGGGATCGCCAGGTAGTGCATCGGCCGCTGCGCCGCGCCCAGCGCGCGGCGCAATGCGGCGAAGGTGTCGGCTTGCGCGTAGTCGCCGTCGACGTAGCGCAGCTGGCACAGCAGCTTCGCTGCGGCCTGCGCGTCGAAGCCGCCGTGTTTTTCCAGGCTGTCGCGGGCGCGCGCGCGCAACTGCTCGATGCTCCAGCCGGACTTGGCCACACCGATCACCGGCACGTCCAGATGGCCGCGGCGCGCCATCGCCTGCAGCGCCGGGAAGATCTTCTTGTAGGCCAGGTCGCCGGTGGCGCCGAAGAACACCAGCGCGTCGGCGGCGGTAGCTCGGGCGCGGCTCATTTGTCGGCCGGTTTTTCGTGGTGGCCGCCGAACTGGAAACGCATCGCCGACAGCAGCTTGTTCTGGAAGTCGGCCTCGCCGCGCGAACTGAAGCGCGCGTTCAGCGCGCTGCTCAGCACCGGCGCCGGCACGGCCTCGTCGATGGCGGCCTTCAGCGTCCAGCGGCCTTCGCCGGAATCGGAGACACGCCCGGCGAACTTCGACAGGTCCGCGTCGTCCGCCAGCGCCGCTGCCGTCAGGTCGAGCAGCCAGGAGCTGATGACGCTGCCGCGGCGCCACAGCTCGGCGATGTCGGGCAGGTTCAGGTCGTACTGGTAATGCTCGGGGTCGCGCAGCGGCGTGGTCTCGGCATCGGCGGCGTGCTCGCGCTTGCCGACGTTGGCCGCCTTCAGGATGCCCATGCCCTCGGCATAGGCGGCCATCAGCCCGTACTCGATGCCGTTGTGCACCATCTTCACGAAGTGGCCGGCGCCGTTGGCGCCGCAGTGCAGGTAGCCGAGTTCCGCCGTGCCTTGGTTGGCGGATCGCCCCGGCGTGCGCTCGATGTCGCCCGCGCCCGGGGCCAGCGTGCGGAAGATCGGGTCCAGACGCTGCACGGCGCCCGCGGGCCCGCCGATCATCATGCAGTAGCCGCGCTGCAGGCCCCACACGCCGCCGCTGGTGCCGACGTCGAGGTAGTCGATCTTCTTCGCCGCCAGCTCCTTGGCGCGGCGGATGTCGTCCACGTAATAGGAGTTGCCGCCGTCGATCAGCGCGTCGCCGCTGTCCAGCAGGGGCAGCAGTTCGGCGATGCTCTGGTCGACCACTGCGGCCGGCACCATCAGCCACAGTGCACGCGGCTTTTGCAGCTTGGCGACCAGATCGGCCAGCGACGCGGCGCCGGTTGCACCTTCTTGGGCCAGCGCCGCCACCGCGTCGGGCGAATGGTCGTAGACCACGCAGGGGTGGCCGCCCTTCATCAGCCGGCGCACCATGTTCGCGCCCATGCGGCCCAGGCCGATCATGCCGAGTTGCATTGCCTTGCTCCCTACGTGATCGAGGCTTCGTAGATGCCCTGGATCGACGCGTCGAGATCGGCGTCGAATGCCTCGTCGGTCTGCCCGGCCGACAAGCCTTCGACCAGCGCGCGCGAGAAGCTGGCGACGACGCCATGGTTGCGCGCCAGCAGCTTGTTGCCGTCGGCGCGGCTGTAGCCGCCGGACAGCGCCACCAGCTTCAGCACCCGCGGGTCGCGTGTCAGCTCGGCGTAGAGGTCGTCCTGGCTCGGCAGCGTCAGCTTCAGCATCACCTGCTGCCCGGCGCTCAAGCCCTCCAGCGCCTTGTGCAGCGCGGCCTTCAGCAGACCTTCAGCCTGCGCCTTGTCGGGGCAGTGGATGTCGACCTCGGGCTCGACGATCGGCATCAGCCCCGCCGCCAGGATCTGCGCCGCCACCTCGAACTGCTGCGCCACCACCGCGCTGATGCCGGCGGCGTTGGCCTGCTGGATCACCGAGCGCATCTTGGTGCCGAAGACGCGCTTGGCGTTGGCGCGCTGCAGCAGCGCGTCCAGCGCTGGCATCGGCTTCATCAGCTGCACGCCGTCGCGCGCTTCGGCCAGGCCCTTGTCGATCTTCAGGAAGGGCACGATGCGCTTGGCGCCCCACAGGTAGTCGGCCGTCGGCTGGCCCTCGACCTCGCGGTCCATCGTGCCTTCGAACAGGATCGCGCCAAGGATGCGGTCGCCGCTGAAGCCCGGGCTGGTCATGATGCGCGTGCGCATCTGGTGCACCAGCGCGAACATCTGATCGTCGTTCTTGAACGCGGTGGCCGGCACGCCGTAGGCGGCCAGCGCCTTGGGCGTGCTGCCGCCGCTTTGGTCGAGCGCGGCGATGAAGCCGCTTTGCGTGCGGATCTTGCGCGCTTGCTGCGCCTTTAGGCTCAACGGGTTCATGCGGCTCCCTTCAATTGCCGGTAGCGCCGGATCAGCGCGTTGGTGGAACTGTCGTGCGCGAGTGCCGGCTCGTCGCTGGCCTCGAGCTGCGGGATGATGCGCTGCGCCAGCACCTTGCCTAGCTCCACGCCCCACTGGTCGAAGGCGTTGATGCGCCACAGCGCCGCTTGCGTGAACACGCTGTGCTCGTACAGCGCCACCAGCTTGCCCAGAGCGCCGGGCGTGAGTTGATCCAGCAGCAGCGTGTTCGACGGCCGGTTGCCCTCGAACACGCGGTGCGGCACCAGAGCCTCGGCCATGCCTTCGGCTCGCACCTCGTCCGCCGTCTTGCCGAAGGCCAGCGCCTGGCCCTGCGCGAACACGTTGGCCAGCAGCATGTCGTGGTGCCTGCCCAGCGGGTTCAGCGGCTTGGCGAAGGCAATGAAGTCGCAGGGGATCAGCCGCGTGCCCTGGTGGATCAACTGGTAGAAGGAATGTTGGCCGTTGGTGCCCGGCTCGCCCCAGTAGACCGGGCTGGTGTCGTAGTCGACCAAGCAGCCATCCAGCGTGACGTGTTTGCCGTTGCTTTCCATCGTCAACTGCTGCAGGTAGGCCGGGAAGCGCTTCAGGTACTGCTCGTACGGCAGCACGGCCTGCGTCTGCGCGCCGAAGAAGTCGGCATACAGCAAGGTCAACAAGCCCATCAGCACCGGCATGTTGCGCGCGAAGGGGGCGCTGCGGAAGTGCTGGTCCATTTCGTGGAAGCCGGCGAGCATGGCGCGAAAGTGCTCGGGGCCGATTGCCAGCATCGTCGACAGGCCGATCGCCGAATCCATCGAGTAGCGCCCGCCGACCCAGTCCCAGAAGCCGAACATGTTGTCGGTGTGGATGCCGAACTTCGACACGGCGTCAGCATTCGTCGACACCGCGACGAAGTGTTTGGCCACCGCCGAGGCGTCGCCGCTGAAGTGCGCCAGCGCCCAGTCGCGCGCGCTCAGCGCATTGGTCATCGTCTCCAGCGTGGTGAAGGTCTTGGACGAGACGATGAACAGCGTCTCGCCGGCGTCCAGGCCGTGCACGGCTTCCGCGAAATCGGTGCCGTCGACGTTGGAGACGAAGCGAAACACCAGGTCGCGCGCGCTGTAGTGGCGCAGCGCCTCGTAGGCCATCACCGGGCCCAGGTCGGAGCCGCCGATGCCGATGTTGACGACGTTGCGGATGCGTTTGCCGCCGTGCCCCAGCCAGGCGCCGCCGCGCACGCGCTCGGCGAAGGCCGCCATGCGCTCCAGCACCGCGTGCACTTCGGGCACGACGTTGACGCCGTCGAAGCGGATGTCGGCATCACGCGGCGCACGCAGCGCCACGTGCAGTACCGCGCGGTCCTCGGTGGTGTTGATGCGCTCGCCGGCGAACATCGCATCGATGCGCTGGTGCAGACCGGCTTCGTCGGCCAGCGCCAGCAGCAAGCGCAGCGTCTCGTCGGTGATGCGCTGCTTGGAATAGTCGAGGTAGATGCCTGCTGCCTGCAGCGTCAAGCGCTCGCCGCGCTGTGGATCGGCGGCGAACAGCTCGCGCAGGTGCATCGTGCGCAGCGCAGCGGCGTGGGTCTGCAGCGCCTGCCAGGTCGTGCTGGCGGTGAGGCGAGGGCTCATCAGCGTCGGGCTCCGGTCTTGCGTGCGGCGGCCCACAGCCTGAAGCCGCCCGTGAAGGCATTGGCGTTGTCGCCGGCGCGGCAGCCCGCAGGCAGCTCTTTCAACAGGCGCACGTTGCCGCCGCCCAGCACCACCTCGTCGGGCAGCAGCGCGGCCTGCAGTCGCGCCACCACGTCGGCCACGCGCTTGCGCCACTTGCGCTTGCCGTCGCGCTCCAGTGCGTGCTCGCCGACGTGGTCCTCGAAGGTGGCGTCGCGGTAGGGCAGGTGGCCCAGCTCCATCGGCACGATCACGCCGTCGACGATCAGCGTCGTGCCCAGACCGGTGCCCAAGCCCAGGAACAGCATCTTGCCGTCGTTGTAGCTGCCCAGCGCCTGCATCGCCGCGTCGTTGACCAGCTTGACCGGCTTGCCGAAGGCCTTGGCAAAGTCGAAGCCGACCCAGCCCGGCCCCAGGTTCGGCGGCTCGCCCGAGGGCTTGCCGCCGCGCACTGGGCCGGGGTAGCCGATGGACAGGGCGTCGAAGCGCCAGCCCTCGGCCAGCGCCTGCACCTGTTGCACCATGCGCGCAGGCGTCAGCTGCGGCCCCGAGTCCACGCGCCGCGGCTCGGTCTGGCCGCTGGCGAGGATCTTGACGTGCGAGCCGCCGACGTCGACCACCAGCACCTGGGTCATCTTGCGGCGCCGCCGAGTGCGGCGGCCTTGGCTGCGACGCGCGCCAGCAACTCGTGCCACGACTTGACGAAGGCTGCCGCGCCGTCGCGCTGCAGCCGCTCGGCCAAGGCGCCCAGATCGATGCCGGCCTGGCTCACCGCGGCCAGCACCGCGCTGCCATCGTCGGCGTCGGCCGGCACGCCTGCAGCAAGCTGGCCGTGGTCGGCGTAGGCCAGCAGCGTGGCTTCGGGCAAGGTGTTGATGGTGAAGGGCGCGGCCAGCGCCTCGACGTACAGCGTGTCCGACGCCTTCGGATCCTTGGTGCCGGTGCTGGCGAACAGCAGCCGCTGCGCGGTCGCGCCTTCGTTCATCACCCGCCTCAAGCGTGCCGAGGCGAGGAAGTCGCCGTAGGCCTGGTAGCACTGGCGGCCGACCGCGATGCCCAGCTGCATCTGCAGCTCGCTCGGCAGCTTGCCGACGATCGCCACGTCCCAGCGGCTGATGAACACCGACGCCACCGACACCACGTCGGGCGCCAGCCCGGCATCGAGCCGGCGCTCGATGCCGCGCAGCCAGGCCTCGGCCGACGCACGGTACTGCGCGGCGTCGAACAGCAGCGTGACGTTGATCGGCACGCCGGCGAAGGTGGCTTGCTCGATCGCCTCGAGCCCGGCGCGGGTGCCCGGAATCTTGATGAACAGGTTCGGCCGCGCCGCGCGCGCGTGCAGCTCGCGTGCCGCGGCCAGCGTGCTGCGCGTGTCGTAGGCCAGCAGCGGCGACACCTCCACCGACACCCAGCCGTCGACGCCGCGGGTGCGCTCGTGCGTTGGGCGGAACAGCTCGGCGGCGCGGCCCAGGTCGAGCAGCGCCAGCTCGAAGAACAGCGCTTCGGGCGACAGCCCGAGGCCGAGCCGGGCACGGATGTCGGCATCGTAGTCGTCGCTGTCTTTCAGCGCATGGTCGAAGATCGTCGGGTTCGAGGTCAGGCCGCTCAGGCCCAACTCGTCGATGTAGCGCTGCATCGTGCCGCGGTCGAGCAAGGGCCGCGTGATCGTGTCCAGCCACAGGCTTTGGCCCAGCGCGCGCAGCGCCGAGATGGCAGAGGATTTGTCGTTCATCGGGGTGGGGTGGCGCGCGCTGCATTGACGTTTGGCGGCGATGCCGATGCTGGCTGGTCAGGCCAGCGGGCCGGCCGAGCGATTTCGTCGATTCGTGCGCGTTTTTCCTGGTTGCGGTGAGCGCTTCATCTTAGGCCCGACCGGGCCCGACTGGGGGGTTGCGGATTCCAAGACCACGCCACTAGACTGCCGGCCTGTGTTTACCCTGTGCTGCCCGATGGCCCGCCGCCATCAACTTGCCATCGCCGCCTGCCTGGTCGCGGCGTGCACGGCGCTGGCTGCGGCACCACTGCCCGACTCGCAGGCGCCGACGCTGAGCCTGGATGCGCTGCCGCGGCCGAAGATGCCGCCGGCCGAAACCGGACCGGTGGTGCCGGCGCAGGTGCAGCGCTGGCGTCAGGAGGCGACCGACTACGAGTACGGCCAGGGCGTGCCGCGCGATCCGGTGCGGGCCGCGCAGTTGTACTGCCGCGCCGCGCGCTTTGGCGATGCGCAGTCGCAGTACAGCCTGGGCTGGATGCTGACCAATGCGCGCGGCATCGAGCGTGACGACGCCCAGGCCGCGCACTTGTTTGCCGCCGCGGCCGAGCAGGGCATGGAACAGGCACGCAACATGGCCGCCAGCATGGGCACGCCGCGCGGCGCACCACCGCCGTGCCTGCGTCCGCCCGACGGCGACCCGCCGCCCGTGGTGGCGCAGGACGCTCGGGGCAAGGCGCCGATGTCGAGCCGCGCGCCCAGGCCATGGACCGGCGTCGCTGCGGCGGCGCCGAACGCACCCGAACCCATCGTGCACTTCGTCAACCTGATCGCGCCGGAGTACAAGCTGGCGCCGCAACTGGTGCTGGCGGTGATGGCCACCGAGTCCAACTTCGACCCGCTGGCGCTGTCCCCGAAGAAGGCGCAAGGTCTGATGCAACTGATGCCCGACACCGCGACGCGCTTCAAGGTGCGCAAGATCGACGATCCGGCGCAGAACATCCGCGGCGGCATGGCCTACCTGCGCTGGCTGCTGGCCTACTTCGAGGGCGACTTGCGGCTGGTGCTGGCCGCCTACAACGCCGGCGAGGGCGCGGTCGAGCGCTACCAGGGCGTGCCGCCCTACGCCGAAACCCGCAACTACGTGCAGCGCATCCTGGCGCGGCTGGACGGCCAGCGGCTGCACCCTTTCGACCCCACCGTCACACGGCCATCCGGCGCGCTGCGCGCCGCGCGCGACGCCACGGCAAGCGTGCGCTGACCATGAAGATCGCATTGCCCATCGACGGCAGCCGCTACACCAAGCGCATGCTCGGCTACGTCGCCGCGCACGATGATCTGCTCGGCAAGGGCCACGAGTACTTCTTGTTTACCGCGGTGCCGCGGCTTAGCAGCCGCGCCGCCGCGTTCTTCGATCGCAGCACGCTCGACGAGCACTACGCGAGCGAGGCCGACAAGGTGCTGCGCCCGGCGCGCAGTTTTGCCGAAAGACGCGGCTGGACCGTCCACACCGCGCACGCCGCCGGCCATGCGGCCGACGAGATCGCCGCTTTCGCCAAGGCGCGCCGGGTGGAGCTGATCGTGATGGGTGCGCATGGCCACTCGGCGCTGGCCAGCGTGGTGCTCGGCTCGGTGACCCAAGGCGTGCTCGCGCGCTGCAAGCTGCCGGTGCTGCTGGTGCGCTGAGCGCAGCCCGAGCGCACGGCGCCCGGGCGCGTCACCGGTGTTTCAAGCGCGCGGCACCGCCCGCGCATTGCCCGTGCGCTCAGGCTTTGCTGCGCGGCACGCGGCCCATCAGGTAGAACTCGTCGTTCGGGCGCATGCCGCTCAGGTTGGCCAGCCGGTTGCTCAGCCCGAAGAACGCGGTGATCGCGCCGATGTCCCAGACGTCCTCGTCGTCGAAGCCGTGCGCGCGCAGCGCGGCGAAGTCGGCGTCGTCGATCGCGCCCGAGTTGGTGCACACCTTCATCGCGAAGTCGAGCATCGCGCGTTGGCGCGGCGTGATGTCGGCCTTGCGGTAGTTGGTGGCCAGCTGGTCGGCGATCAGCGGCTTCTTCTCGTACACGCGCAGGATCGCGCCGTGCGCGACCACGCAGTACAGGCACTGGTTCACGCTCGAGGTGGCGACGATGATCATCTCGCGCTCGCCCTTGCTCAGGCTGCCCGTGTCCTTGACCAGCAGCGCGTCGTGGTAGGCCATGAACGCGCGCCACTCGGCCGGCCGGTGCGCCAGCGCGAGGAACACGTTGGGCACGAAGCCGGCCTTGGCCTGCACCTCGAGGATGCGCGTGCGCAGGTCTTCGGGCAGGTCGTTCAGTTCGGGCACCGGGTAGCGGCTGATCGGGGCTGTGCTCATGCGATTTCTCCTTGGGCTCCTTGGGTCTTGCCGCCGAACTGCATCGCGTGCAGCCGGGCGTACAGGCCGCCGTGCGCGAGCAGCTCACGGTGCGTGCCTTGTTCGACGACGCGGCCGGCGTCCATCGCCACCACGCGGTCGGCGTGCTCGATCGTCGACAACCGGTGCGCGATGACCAGCGTGGTGCGGCCTTGCATCAGCCGCTCCAGCGCTTGCTGCACCGCGCGCTCGGATTCGCTGTCCAGCGCCGAGGTGGCCTCGTCGAGGATCAGGATCGGTGCGTCCTTGTAGATCGCGCGCGCGATCGCCAGACGCTGGCGCTGGCCGCCCGACAGCTGGCTGCCGTTGTGGCCGATGTAGGTGTCCAGCCCCTGCGGCAGGCCGTCGGCGAAGTCGAGCAGGTTGGCGCTGCGCAGTGCCGCGCGCACCCGTTCGCGGTCGAGCGGCGCGCTGCCGCCGGCGCCGAGCGCGACGTTCATCGCCACGCTGTCGTTGAACAGCACCACGTCCTGGCTGACCAGCGCGAACTGGCGGCGCAACGCGGCGACGTCCCACTGCGCCAGCGGCACGCCGTCGAGCAGCACTTCGCCGGCGCTGGCGTCGACGAAGCGCGGCAGCAGGTGCACCAGCGTGGACTTGCCCGCGCCCGACGGGCCGACCAGCGCCACCGTCTCGCCGGCGTGCACGCGCAGGTTCAGCCGGTCCAGCGCCAGCGCGTGCTCCTCGCCGTAGCGCACGCTGACCTCGCGCAGCTCGATCTCGCCGCGCACGGTGCCGGGTGCATGACTGCCGTGCGGCTCGCGCGGGCTGGAGTCGATCAACGTGATGCCGCGCTCGAGCGCGGTGGTGCCGCGGGTGATCTGCCCGCTGACGTCGGACAGCTTCTTGATCGGCGCCAGCAGCATCAGCATCGCGGTGATGAACGACGCGAAGCCGCCCACCGTGGTGCCGCCGGTTCGGCTTTGCCACAGCGCGACGACGATCACGCCGGAGATCGCGAAGGCGGTCATCGTCTGCGTCACCGGCGTCATCAGCGCGCCGGCGGCCACCGACTTCATCATCAACCGGCGCAGCAGGTGGTTCTGGCGGTCGAAACGCCGGGTCTGGTGCGGCGCTGCGTCGTGCAAGCGCACGATGCGCCAGGCCAGCACGTTTTCCTCGATCACGTAGGCGAGCTGGTCGGTGGCCTGCTGGCTGGCCAGCGTGATGCGCCGGATGCGCCGGCTGATCAGCCGCACCGCCACCGCCACCAGCGGGAACATCACGCCGACGAACAGCGTGAGCTTCCAGTTCAGCCAGATCAGGTAGCCCAGCAGCGCGGCCAGCGTCAGGCTCTCGCGCACCAGCGACAGCAGTGCGCTGACCAGCAACTGCGCGCCGTGCTGCACCTCGTAGACCAGGATGTTGGTCAGGCGGCTGGCGCTGTGCTGGGTGAACAGGCCGGGATGCGCGTCGAGCAGTCGCGCGAACATCGCGCTGCGCAGGTTCACGACACCTTGGTTGGCGGTCCATGCCAGCGCGTACTGCGCGACGAAGCTGCTTGCGCCGCGCAGCACGAACAGGCCGATGATCACCGCCGGCACCATCCACAGCGCCCATTGCACGTTGCCGAAACCCTGGTCGAGCAGCGGCTTCATCAACGCCGGCAGCACCGGCTCGGTGGCGGCGGTGAGCAGCGAGGCCAGCGCGGCGACGCCGATGCCGCGCCGGCCGGACTTGAAGTACGGCCCGAGATAGGCAAAGCGCTGCATCAACTTGGGCATGGGGCGGGGCGGCCGCGGTGCCGGCGAGTCAGGCCGCGGCGCGCGGCGATTATCGCGTTGGCGCTGCACGGCGCGGCCGGCGCAGGGATGCTCGTACCGGGTTGCCTACAATCGCCGGCCAACGGCGAGCGCGCAGGCGACGCAACGACCCGCGGGAACTGCGTGAGGCCGTCGCGCTCTGAAGCTGCTCAAGGCCCCGCGTGGGCCATCGACGAACCCAACCAGCCGCCACCCAGTGAATCGACGCCACCGCCACGCCGAGCCCGTCCTGTGCGCGCCGCGCCGCCGCTTCATCGGCGCCTTGGCCGCCACCGTGGCCGCGCCGGCGGCCGCGCAATTTCGCGTCGAGATCGCCGGCATCGGCGGCACCCAGATCCCGGTGGCCATCGCCACCTTCCGCGACGAGGCGCAAGCCCCGGTGCCGGTGGCCGCGGTGGTGCGCGCCGACCTGCAGCGCAGCGGCCTGTTCCGCGTGGTCGACACACCAAGCGGGCTGGACGAGCGCAGCAGCATCAACATCGCCGAGTGGCGCGGCCGCGGTGCCGATGCGCTGGCGGTGGGTTCGGTGGCGCGGCTGGCCGATGGCCGCTTCGACGTGCGCTTCAAGCTGTGGGATCTGGTCAAGGGCGAGGAGCTGGTCGGCCAAAGCCACGCCGCGCTGCCGGCCGACCTGCGGCTGGCCGCACACCGTATCGCCGACTCGATCTACCAGAACCTGACCGGCGAGCGCGGCATCTTCGCCACCCGCATCGCCTACGTCACCAAGGCCGGCAACCGCTACGCGCTGCACGTCACCGACGCCGACGGCGAGGGCGGGCAGATCGCGCTGGCCAGCCCCGACCCGATCATCTCGCCGGCCTGGGCGCCGAGCGGCAAGGAACTGGCCTACGTCTCGTTCGAGAGCCAGAAGGCGGTGGTGTGGGTGCAGGACATCGCCTCCGGCCAGCGCCGCATGATCGCCAACTTTCGCGGCTCGAACAGCGCGCCGGCCTGGTCGCCCGACGGCCGCGAGCTGGCCTTGACGCTGTCGCGCGATGCGGTGGCGCAGATCTACCTGATCGGCCGCGACGGCGGCACGCCCAGGCGGTTGACCCACAGCCCGGCGATCGACACCGAGCCCACCTTCACGCCCGACGGGCGCCAGATCTACTTCGTCAGCGACCGCGGCGGCGGCCCGCAGATCTACCGCATGCCGGCCAGCGGCGGCAATGCCGAGCGCGTCAGCTTTACCGGCAACTACAACGTCAGCCCGGCGGTGAGCCCCGACGGGCGCACGCTGGCCTACATCACGCGCCAAAGCGGCGCGTTCAAGCTGGTGGTGCAGGAGCTCGGCGGCGGCACGCCGATGACCATCACCGACACCAACGACGACGAAAGCCCGAGCTTCGCGCCGAACGGCCGCTTGCTGGTCTACACCAGCCGCGCGCAGGGGCGCGACGTGCTGATGACGACCACGCTGGACGGCAAGATCAAGAGCCGGCTGCTGACCACCGGCGCGGACATGCGCGAGCCCGCCTGGGGGCCGTTCGGCCGCTGAAGTTCCATCACAGGAGAACAACGATGCAATTCGACAAACGATCCAACACGCGGTCCTTCCTTGGTGCGGCCGCGCTGGTGCTGGCGCTGGCGCTGGCCGGCTGCAGCTCGACCAAGCTGGACGAAGCGCCGGTGGAAAGCCGCAACGTGCCGGCGTCGGCGCCGGGCGCGGGTGGCGCCGGTGCCGGCGGCGCCGCGCAGTCCAACGTCGCCACCGTCGATCTGGCCAAGCAAAACGCCGACGCCGCGCGCGCCGCGGCGCTGGCGCAGCGCACCGTGTACTTCGACTTCGACAGCTTCGTCGTGCGCGACGAGTTCCGTCCGATGCTCGAGGCGCACGCCAAGAACCTGGCGGCCAACCGCGGCAAGCGCATCGCGCTGGAAGGCCATACCGACGAGCGCGGCAGCCGCGAGTACAACCTCGCGCTCGGCCAGAAGCGCGCCGAAGCCGTGCTGCGCACGATGGTGCTGCTGGGCGCGCCCGAGGCGCAGCTTGAGGCGGTGAGCTTCGGCGAAGAGCGTCCGGCGGTGCCGGGCGGCGGCGAGGACGCCTGGGCCAAGAACCGCCGCGTCGAGCTGCGGGACCGTTGACGGTGCGCGCCGCTGCCGCGCTGCTGTGGCTTGCGCTGGCCGCCTTGCCGGTGCAGGCCCAGCTGTTCGCCGACGACGACGCGCGCAAGGCCATCCTCGACCTGCGCTCACGGCTGGCGCAAAGCGAGGAGCAGGCCAGGGCGCGCCAGGCCGAGACCAACGAGCAGTTGCAATCGCTGCGGCGCAGCCTGCTCGACCTGAACACCGAGCTCGAAACCATGCGCGCCGAGACGGCCCGTTTGCGCGGCAGCAACGAGCAGCTGACGCGCGACGTGGCCGAACTGCAGCGCAAGCAGCGTGACGTGACGCAGGCGGTCGACGACCGGCTGCGCAAGGTGGAGCCGCAGAAGGTGACGATCGAAGGCCGCGAATTCCTGGTCGACCCCGAGGAAAAGCGCCAGTACGACGATGCGGTCAACCTGCTGCGCAGCGGCGACTTCGACAAGGCGGCGCAGGCGCTCAGCGCGTTCCTCGCGCGCTGGCCGGCCAGCGGCTACGCGCCGTCAGCGCGCTACTGGCAGGGCAATGCCTTGTACGGCAAGCGCGACTACCGCGAGGCGATCAACGCGTTTCGCATGTTCCTGGCAAAGGCGCCGACCAGCGAGCGCGCCGGTGAGGCGATGCTGGCCATCGCCAACAGCCAGGCCGAGATGAAGGACAAGGCCGGTGCGCGCAAGACGCTCGAGGAACTGATCAAGTTCTACCCGCGGTCCGAGGCCGCGGTCGCCGCCAAGGAACGGCTGGCGGCGCTGAAGTAGCGCGCTGCAGCGGCGCGCCGCGTGAGCTCCGAGCCCTCATTGCCGGCCGATCTCGAGCGCCGCTTCGGCGCTTTGCGCCGGCTCTATGGCGATGCGGGCTACGCCAGGCTGCGCGCGGCGCGTGTCGCGGTGGTCGGCGCCGGCGGTGTCGGCTCGTGGGCTGCCGAGGCGCTGGCGCGCTGCGGGGTGGCCGTGCTGGCGCTGATCGACCTGGATCACGTCGCCGAGAGCAACATCAACCGCCAGGTGCAGGCGTTGGGCGCCACGCTGGGGCAGGCGAAAGTGCAGGCCCTGCGCGAGCGCATCGCCGACATCCATCCGGGCTGCGAGGTGCTGACGGTCGAGGACTTCGTCGACGAAGCCAACTGGCCGGGGCTGCTGCCGACGCCGGTCGACGTGGTGATCGATGCCTGCGACCAGGTGCGCGCGAAGGCCGCGATCAGCGGCTGGGCGCGCGCCGCATCCCGGCCGCTGGTCGTCGTCGGTGCGGCCGGAGGCAAGCGGCTGGCGCAGCGCATCGAAGTCGCCGATCTGGCCGAGGCGACGCACGATCCGCTGCTGGCCGCGCTGCGCCAGCGGCTTCGGCGCCACCATGGCGCGCCGCGACAGGGTGCGATGCGCCTACGCTGCGTCTTTTCGCGCGAGCCGGTCACACCGCCCAGCGGTGCCTGCGGCGTGGTCGAGCCCGGCCTGAACTGCCACGGCTATGGCTCGAGCGGGACCGTCACCGCGAGGTT
>CALBTN010000214.1 GCA_937967345.1 uncultured Rubrivivax sp.
AGCCGGTGTACTGGTGCTTCGACTGCGGCAGCTCGCTGGCCGAGTTCGAGATCGAATACGCCGACAAGAAGAGCCAGACGGTGGATGTCGCCTTCGCCGCCGCCGAGCCCGACAAGCTGGCCGCGGCCTTCGGCCTGGGCTCGCTGCCGCGGCCGGCCTACGCGGTGATCTGGACCACCACCGCCTGGACCATCCCGGCCAACCAGGCGCTGAACCTGAACCCCGAGCTGGACTACGCGCTGGTCGACACGCCGCGCGGCGTGCTGCTGCTGGCGGCCTCGCTGGTCGAGCGCTGCTTGCAGCGCTACGGCCTCGAAGGCCAGGTGCTGGCCACGGCCAAGGGCGAAAAGCTCGGCGGGCTGCACTTCCACCATCCGCTGGCTGAAGCGCATCCCGGCTACGACCGGCTCAGCCCGGTGTACCTGGCCGACTACGCCACCGCCGACGACGGCACCGGCGTCGTGCACTCGTCGCCGGCCTACGGCATCGAGGACTTCAACTCCTGCGTCGCGCACGGCCTGAAGCCCGAGGAGGTGCTGAACCCGGTGCTGGGCAACGGCAGCTACGCCGCGGACTTCCCGCTGTTCGGCGGCCTGAACATCTGGAAGGCGGTGCCCAAGGTCATCGAGGCGCTGCGCGACGCCGGCCGCTTGCTGGCCAGCGAAAGCATCAGCCACAGCTACCCGCACTGCTGGCGCCACAAGTCGGCGGTGATCTACCGCGCCGCGGCGCAGTGGTTCGTGCGCATGGACGAAGGCATGGGCGTGTTCACCAAGGACAAGGCCGAGCAGACACTGCGCCAACTGGCGCTGCAGGCGATCGAGCACACCGCGTTTTATCCGGAGAACGGCCGCGCGCGGCTGCGCGACATGATCGCCAACCGCCCCGACTGGTGCATCAGCCGCCAGCGCAGCTGGGGCGTGCCGCTGCCGTTCTTCCTGCACAAGGATACGGGCGAACTGCACCCGCGCACGATGCAGATCCTGGACCAGGCGGCAGACATCGTCGAACAAGGCGGCATCGAGGCCTGGAGCCGGGTCACGGCCGAGGACATCCTCGGCCCCGAGGATGCGGCGCACTACGCCAAGAGCAGCGACATCCTGGAGGTGTGGTTCGACTCGGGATCGACCTTCTGGCACGTGCTGCGCGGCACGCACGCCCACACCGGCAGCAGCCTGGGCCACCACGACCGCGGCCCCGAGGCCGACCTGTACCTGGAAGGCCACGACCAGCACCGCGGCTGGTTCCACAGCTCGCTGCTGCTGGCCTGCGCGATCTACGGCCGCGCGCCGTACCGCGGGCTGCTGACGCACGGCTTCACCGTCGACGCGTCCGGCCGCAAGATGAGCAAGTCGCTGGGCAACGGCATCGAGCCGCAGGTGGTGGGCAAGAAGCTGGGCGCCGAGATCATCCGGCTGTGGGTCGCGGCCAGCGACTACTCGGGCGACATCGCCGGCGACGACAAGATCCTGGCGCGCGTGGTCGACGCCTACCGCCGCATCCGCAACACGCTGCGCTTCCTGCTGGCCAACACCAGCGACTTCGATGCGCACAAGGATGCGGTGCCGTTCGAGCAGATGCTCGAGATCGACCGCTGGGCGCTGGCGCGCGCCGAACAGTTCCAGGCCGAGGTGCTGAAGCACTACGAGGCCTACGAGTTCCACCCGGTGGTGGCCAAGCTGCAGGTGTTCTGCTCCGAGGATCTGGGCGCGTTCTACCTGGACGTGCTGAAGGACCGGCTCTACACCAGCGCCGCCAACAGCCTGGCGCGGCGCAGCGCGCAGACCGCGCTGTGGCAGATCACGCACGCCATGCTGCGCTGGATGGCGCCGTTCCTGAGCTTCACCGCCGAGGAAGCCTGGGCGGTGTTCGCCCCCGGCCAGGGCAGCATCTACCTGCAGACCTACTGGAACTTCGCCGGTATCGGCGCGGCCACCGACGCCGCGCTGCTGGCCAAATGGCAGGCCGTGCGCGAGGTGCGCGACGCGGTCAACAAGGCGATCGAGGAGGTGCGCGAAGCCGGCGGCGTGGGCTCGTCGCTGCAGGCCGAAGTCACGCTCAGCGCCCCGCCCGAGATGCACGCGCTGCTGGCCTCGCTGGGCGAGGACCTGAAGTTCGTGCTCATCACCTCCAAGGCCACGCTGCTGCCGGGCGAGACGCTCGCGGTGACGGTCACGCCGTCGGCACACGCCAAGTGCGAGCGCTGCTGGCACTGGCGCGCGGACGTCGGCAGCGACGCCGCGCAGCCGACGATCTGCAGCCGCTGCGTCAGCAACCTGCACGGCGCCGGCGAAGTGCGCAGCGTCGCCTGAACATGGCGCAGCGACCCTCGGGCGGTGCCCGGCTGTGGCTGTGGTTGGGCCTGGCCGCGGTGGTGGCCGCGGTCGACCAGCTCAGCAAAGCCTGGATCGTCGGCAACTTCGCGCCCGGCCACAGCCAGGAGCTCAGCTCGTGGTTCAACCTGGTTCGCGTGCACAACAGCGGCGCGGCCTTCAGCTTCTTGGCCGGCGCGTCGGGCTGGCAGCGCTGGTTCTTCGTCGCACTGGGCGCGGTGGCGTCGGCCTTCATCGTGTGGATGTTGAACCGGCACCCGACGCAAAAGCTCTTTTGCTTCGCGGTGACGATGATCCTGGGCGGCGCGGTCGGCAACGTGGTCGATCGGCTGCTGCACGGCCACGTGGTCGACTTCATCCAGGTGCATTACGCCGGCTGGTACTTCCCGGCCTTCAACCTGGCCGACAGCGCGATCACGCTGGGCGCGGTGTGCCTGATCCTCGACGAGATCTTGCGCGTGCGGCGCGCGCGCTGATGGCGGACCTGTTGACCCATGGACCCTGACCACCCCGCGAACGCCGACCCCGACCGCGCCGCCGCCGGCCCCGGCAGCGCCAAGGCGCCGATCGTGCTGCGCAAGCTCGGCTTCGCCGACCCGCTGCGCTGGATCGCGCTGGGCTGGCGCGACTTCACCCGCTGCCCGGCGATCGGGCTGTTCTACGGCGGCTGCTTCGTCGTGATGGGCTGGGCCTTGATGAAGGTCTATGAAGCCGCCCCCGCCTACGTGATGGCGCTGTCGGCCGGCTTCCTGCTGATGGGGCCCTTCCTGTGCCTGGGGCTGTACCGCGCCAGCCAGCGGCTGGAGGCCGGCGACAAACCCGACTTCGGCGATTCGCTGCTGGCCTGGGACACGCGCACCGGGCAGTTGGCGATCTTCGGTTTCGTGCTGCTGATCCTGGAGATGCTGTGGGGCCGCGCCACGCTGGTGATCTTCGCGGTCAGCTTCGACGGCATGCCCGACCTGCGGGGCTCGCTGCTGGCGCTGACCGACCCCGAGAACATCGCCTTCATCGTCGCCTGGCTCGGCGTGGGCGCGATCTTCGCCGGGCTGATCTATGCGGTCAGCGTGGTGTCGATGCCGATGATCCTGCACCGCCAGACCGACGCCATCACCGCCGGGCTGACCAGCCTGCGGCTCGTCCTGACCCAGCTGCCGGTGATGATCTTCTGGGGCGCGCTGATCACCGTGCTGGTGGTGCTGGCGATGCTGCCATGGTTTGCCGGGCTGCTGCTGGTCGGGCCGGTGCTGGGGCATGCGTCGTGGCATGCCTACCGGGCGGCGGTGGCCGATTGAGCAGGCCGGCCGGCGGCACGCCGCCGCCCCTGGGGCCGCGGCGGCGCAGCGTGTTGGCAGCGGTGGGCGTCGCGCTGGCCTCGATGACGCCCGGCTGCGACAAGCTGCGCGGCAGCAGCAGCGGCGCGCGCATCGACGCCGCATGGCACCGCCACGCGCTGCTCGACGGCCTGCTCGCACGCTGGGTGGCGGTCGCACCGAGCGAGACCGGCGCCATGCGCAGCGCGGTCGACCGGCGCTGGGTGGCGGCGGCCGAGCAGCCGGGCGACCTCACCGAACACGCGCGGCTGGTCTATGCCTTCGCCATCGGCTACGAGCTGTCGCAGGACAAGCGCTACCTGGATGCGGCCGACCGCGGCGCCGAGTTCTTGCTTGCGCACTTCCACGACCCGCTGCACGGCGGCTTCTTCACCCGCGTCGCCGCCGACGGCCGGGTGATCCATCCAAGCAAGAGCGCGTATGGCCATGCCTTCGCGCTGTTCGCGCTGTCACACATGGCCAGGGTGACGCAGCAGGAGCGCTACCGCAGCGCCGCGCTGCGCACCTGGCAGGTCATCCACACCTGGCTGCGCAACCCCAGCGGCGGCTTCTTCGGCGATCTGCCGCGCGACTTCGCCAAGCCGGCGCAGCCGCAGGGCGGCTCGCAGAACCCGGTGATGCACATGTTCGAGGCGCTGCTGGCGCTGCACGACGCGACGCAGGACCCGGCCGCGCTGGACGGCGCCAAGGGCGTGGCCGAGTTCGTCGTCTACAAGCTGCTGGTCGGCCTGCCCGACGGCGGGGCCTACATCCCGGAGTGGTTCGACCCGGCGTGGCAGCCACTGCCCACGCGCGACGCCGGCGGCTACACGGACATCGGCCACCAGTTCGAGTGGAGCCACATGCTGCGCGCGGCCGAGCAGCGCGGCCTGGTCGGCGTGTACGCACAGACCGCCGAGCGGCTGCTGCAGTTCGCCACCCGGGTCGGCTACGACGAGATCGACGGCGGCGCCTTCACCGCGATGTATCCCGACGGTACGGTGAACCGTGACAAGCACTTCTGGCAGCAGTGCGAGGCGCTGCGTGCTTTCCTCGCTGCGGCGGCCGCTGGCGGCCAACCCGAGATGCGGCGCCGCTACGAGCAGACGCTGGCCCTGGTGCGCGAGCAGTTCATCGACCAGACCCACGGCGGCTGGTTCGCGAAGGCCTGCAAGCGCGGCGACTGCGCCGGCGCGCAGCCCGAGCCGTACCACATGACCGGCATGCACGCGATGGCGCTGGCGATGGCGGCCGAAGCCGCGCGTTAGCTGCGGCGGGCCGCGACGGCCCCGGGCCCGCTCAAGGCAGCAGCACGCTGCAGCCGGTGTTCTTGCGCGCTTGCAGATCACGGTGCGCCTGGGCCACGTCGGCCAACGGGTAACGCTGGTCGATGCGGATCTTCACCTGGCCGCTGGACACCACCGCGAACAGGTCGTCGGCCATCGCCTGCGTCGCCTCGCGCGAGGTGATGTGGGTGAACAACGTGGCGCGCGTCAGGTACAGCGAACCCTTGGCCGCAAGCACGGCCGGCGCCACCGGCGGCACCGGCCCCGACGAGTTGCCGAAGCTGGCCATCAGCCCGAACGGGCGCAGGCAGTCGAGGCTGCACTCGAAGGTGTCCTTGCCCACCGAGTCGTAGACCACCTTCACGCCCTGACCACCGGTGATGTCCTTGACCCGGGCGACGAAGTCCTCGGTGTTGTAGTTGACCGCGTGCGCGGCGCCATGCTGCAGCGCCAGCTCGCACTTGGCATCACTGCCGGCAGTGCCGATCAGTTGCAGGCCCAGCGCCTTGGCCCACTGGCAGGCGATCAGGCCGACGCCGCCGGCGGCAGCGTGGAACAGCACGAAGTCGCCCGGCTGCAGCCCCTGCACCGGCAGCGTCTTCTTCAGCAGGTACTGCGCGGTCAGGCCCTTGAGCATCATCGCCGCGCCGGTGTCGAAAGCGATGGCCTCGGGCAGGCGGCACACGTTCATCGCCGGCATCACGCGGGCCTGGGCGTAGGCTCCCGGCGGGTTGGCCGCATAGGCGGCGCGGTCGCCCACGCGCAAGTGCGCAACACCCTCGCCCACCGCCTCGACGATGCCGGCGCCTTCCATGCCCAGCGTCAGCGGCAGCGGATTGCGGTACAGCCCGGTGCGCTGATAGACGTCGATGAAGTTCAGGCCGCAGGCGTGATGGCGGATGCGGATCTGGCCCGGCCCGGGCTCGCCCACCGGCAAGTCCACCAAGCGCATCACCTCGGGGCCGCCGTGTTCGTTGATCTGGATCGCCTGGGTCGTGTTCATGCCGCCTCCTCGGATTGATGCCTGGCCTGGCCGCGCAGGTCTTGCGCGAGTGACTGCCTCAAGGGGCCTGGCGCTGAGTCCGTTGCATCGGCGGGCAGGCAACGCTGCCGTAGGAACAGAAGACACAGCAGTGCCCGGGCAAGGGGCGCAGCATAGCGCGGCAGGCTACGCACCCGCGGCAATGGATGCAGGCGTCGGTGGGCATCAGCTCGTCGCTGCGCGCGCCGCAGTGCGCGCAGGTCAGCATCGAGCGCCGTACGGGTGGCGGCATGGGTGCGCAGCAAGGCACGGGCAACCCCCTTTGAGCTGCGCAGCTCAGGCAGGCACGTAGCGCAGCCTGATCACATCGCCGCCGAGCGACTCGCTGCCCAGCAGACGCAGCGGCGGCCGGGCTGCGGCGAAATAGGGCTTGCCCTGCCCCAGCACCACCGGGTGCAGGTAGATCCGGTACTCGTCGATCAGGCCAAGCTGGCCGAGGCGGTGCGCCAGATCGGGGCCGCCCACGGCGATCTCGCCGTCGCGCGAGGCCTTCAGTTCGCGGACCACGCGCTCGAGATCCGCATCGACGAGCACGGCGTTGGGGCCCACCGACTTCAACGAGCGCGAGACAACCCATTTGGCCTGGTTGCACCATGCGGCCGCGAAGGCACGTTCATCGTCATCCCATTCAGGATGGTCGTCGTCCCAATAGCGCATGACCTCGTAGATGCAGCGGCCGTAGACACTGCCCGCGAGCAGCCGGGTCTGCTCGATGAAGTGGCGCAACAGCGTCGGGCCCGGCGCAAAGCCCAAGTGGTCGACGTAGCCGTCCAGTGATTGGTTCATTGCGAACACGAGCTTGGCCATGTCGTTTCCTTTCGTCTGTCGTTGCGCTTCAGCGCCTGCCGCGCGACCGCCAGCGGCGCCAGCCGATCAGTGCATACAGCAGCAGGTTGACGCCCGCCAGGCCCAGCGCGAGGCGCCCCTGCGCCGCCGCTGTCAGCCCCTGCGGGTAGATCAGCGCGCCCAGGTGGTGCTCGATGAAGCTGACTGTGTAGCCGCGCTGCCCGGCGCGGTGGCGCAGCGCGTTCTCCAGCGGTGTCAGCGGGCAGATGCCGGCGCTGGCCTCGATCCACACGCCCCACGCCAGCGCCGGCAGGTGCAGCCACACCAGCGGCGGCCGCCACCACGCGGCCAACGCGCCCAGCGTGGCCCAGGCGATGAAGGCAGCGTGCAGCAGCAGCACCGCGTCGGCGAGAATGCCCCAGCCCATCGCCCCATTGTGAAACCGCCCGCCGCATGAAGCGCCTCGTCGCCGCACCCAACCTGGCCTTGGCCACGCTGTGGGCCGATCAGCTGTCGGGCGCGGGCATCGACGCCAGCGTGCAGCGCGCCTGGGCCAGCAGCATCGCCGGCGAGATCCCGGTCGATCAGGCGCTGCCCGAGGTGTGGGTCATGGACGAAGACCGGTACGACGAGGCCCTGAAGCTGCTGCACGAGTTGCGCAACCCGCCGTGGCGCCGCTGGGCCTGCCGCCAATGCGGCGAGATCGTCGAAGGGCCGTTCGAGCAATGCTGGAGCTGCGGCGCAGCGCGTCGCGACTGACACCGGGATCACCCCTGCGGGCCGTTGCTGAACAGGCCCTTCTCCTTCATCTTCAGCAACCGCGGGCGCACGCCGCGCTGGCGCGCCGGCGGCGCAGCGGGCTCGTGACGGTCGACCTTCAGATCGAAGTCCAGGTGCACTGCGCCGTCGTCCTGCGCCTCGGCGGCGTGCGACGGCAGCGGCAACACCGCTTCGTCGATCACGTCGCTCAGCACCGGAATGTGGCCACGCGGCGCCGTGCCCGATGCGCGGTTTGACGGCCGAAGCTGGCCGGTGCCGGGCGGCACGATGCGCGCGCTCGTCGCGATCGGCACGTCCGTTGCGATCGGCACGTCCGTTGCGATCGGCGCGGCCGCGGCTGCCGCAACCGGCACGGCGGCCGGCAGCGACCTCGCCTGGGAGCGCAACTGCTCCCAGATCAGGCCGGCCGCGGCGAGCTGGCGCAGCCGCTCGGCACGCGCCGGCTCGCGCGCGATCAGCGCCAGCACCGCGTGCAGTTCGGGATGGGCATCGCCGTCGACGTCGATCTGCAACTGCAGCAGCGCCATCGCGTGTCGGCCGAGGGCCGCCTTCAGGCGTGCAACGGTTGCGTCTCGGCCTCGGCCTCGCCGATCATCTGGAAGCCGCGCACGTTGGCCGCCATCGACTCGGGCATGACGAACACCGGGATCGCCGGGAAGCGCCGCACCAGCGCCTCGCGGTAGTGCTCGGGGTGGCCGCCCACCAGGACGATGAGGTCGAGAATCTCGTGCGCGTCGCGCAGGCCGTCGATCATGCGGTTGACCGAGTCCTCGACGACGCTGCGGATCACCGGATCGAATGGCTTCAGGTCGTGGGCCACGCCGGCCAGCTTGACCGGACGCTGCGTGCGCAGCGCATCGTTGATGCGCGGCATGGTCGACGGGCCGAGCGGGCGGCCGATCGCCGAGCACAGCGACTCCATCACCGCGCGCACGACACGGTGGCGCCCGGCGTCGGAAGCGGCCCCGCTGGCCCGCGGGTTGATCGCGCCTTGCTGGATCAGCAGCCAGTCGAGCGTGTGCTCCCCGGGGTCGACCATCAGCACCGCCAGATCGTCCAGCGCTTCGCCGCCGGGCAGCCGGTCGAGTGCGCCGGGCGTGCCTTCGATGACGGCGTTGAGCTCGTCCAGGTGGTCGTCCAGCGCGGCGTAACCTCCCATCGGCTGTGCTTGCACGATCACCTCGCGCACCACGACCCTCTTGCCGTCGCCGATGTCGATCTCGCCCTTGAAGTGGCTGCGCAGGTAGTCGCGCCGCTTGCCGTCGTTGTACTGGTTGACCGGCAGCCCGAGCACCAGCACGTCGATGACCGCATCGCCGGCTTCGGCCATGTAGCGCAGCGCGCCCTTGGTCAGGGCCTCGTAGATGGCGCTGCGGTAGAACTCGTCGGTGACGTCGCGGCCGAAGTTTCCGCCGGCCTGCGCCAGCCCGACGTCGCGGCCGACCTCGTACCTGGCGCCGTTGACCGGCACGTCGAAGGTATCGCGGCGCCGCGGCCCGAGCGTGCGCACCGCGCTCGCGTCGGCCGGAATCGCCATCGACGGAAAGCTCATGAAGCCCACGCCGCCACCGCGGCGGATGCTGAGCTTGACCAGGCCGAAACCGACGTCGATGGCCCGCACCACGGGATCGGCTGCCGCCACCGTTTCGGATTCGGCGCACACCTTGCGCAACATGGCTTTGGACATCGCTTCGCTCCTGCTGAATGGGATGCACGCTCCGGTCGTGCTGGGATCGCCGGGCCGGCGGCAGGCCGCTGCCCGCCGCTACACCACCAAGGCTACGCAGCCGCCGGCCGGCTCAGCCCGAGAAAAGGGCGGCGAACCGGGTCGATCTTTCGTGATCCCGTGGCGGG
>CALBTN010000215.1 GCA_937967345.1 uncultured Rubrivivax sp.
ACCTGGCGCATGAAGGTGCTCTTGCCCCCCATGTTGGGGCCGGTGATGACCAGCAGCCGCGTCTTGGCGTCGAGCCGGCAGTGGTTGGCGATGAAGGCGCCGGTGCCAGTCTCGGCCAGGCGCGCTTCGACCACCGGGTGGCGCCCGGCGTCGATGTCGATGCACGGGTGCGTGACGAAGTCCGGGCGGCACCAGTCCAGCGTGGCGGCGCGCTCGGCCAGCGCGGCCAGCGCATCGAGCGCGGCCAGCGCGTCGGCCAGCGCCTGCAGTTCGGCCAAGTGCGGCTGCAGGGCATCGAGCAGCTGCTCGTACAGCCACTTCTCGCGCGCCAGCGCACGCTCGCTGGCCGACAGCGCCTTGTCCTCGAAGGCCTTCAGCTCGGGCGTGATGTAGCGCTCGGCGTTCTTCAGCGTCTGGCGGCGCTGGTAGTCGGCGGGCACGCGCTCCAGGTTGGAGGCCGTGATCTCGATGTAGAAGCCGTGCACCTTGTTGTACTGCACGCGCAAGTTGGCGATGCCGCTGCGCGCGCGCTCGCGCTGTTCCAGTTGCAGCAGGAAGTCGTCGCAGTGCTGGTTGATGCCGCGCAGCTCGTCCAGCTCGGCGTCCACGCCCTCGGCGATGACACCGCCGTCGCGCAGCAGCACCGCCGGCTCGTCGGCAATGGCGCGCAGCGCATCGGCGATGTCGGGGGAGGGCGCCAGCGCGCGCTGCAACCGCTCGAGCAGCGCGCTGCCATCGGGCACCGCCGCGGCCAGCGCCGGCAGCAGGGCCAGCGTCGCGCGCAGCCCGGCCAGCTCGCGTGGCCGCACCTGGCGCAGCGCGATGCGCGCGCTGATGCGCTGCACGTCGCTGATGCCGCGCAGCGCCTGGCGCAGCGGCGCGTAGCCGTCCACCAGCAGCTGCGCGATCGCGTCGTGGCGCTGCGTGGCCTGCGTGCGCTCGCGCTGCGGGTGCGTCAGCCAGTGGCGCAGGCAGCGGCTGCCCATGCCGCTGCAGCACACGTCCAGCAGCGACAGCAGCGTGGGCGCATCCTCGCCGCGCAGCGTTTGCGTCAGCTCGAGGTTGCGGTGCGTGGCCGGCGGCAGCTCCAGCAGCTCGCCGCTGCGCTGCACGTCCAGCTGCTGCACGTGGCTCAGGCCCTGGCCCTGCGTGTGTTCGGCATAGGCCAGCAGCGCGGCGGCGGCGGCGTGCGCGCAGGGCAGGTCCTGTGCGCCGTAGCCTGCCAGCGAGGCCACCTGAAGCTGTTCGCACAGCTTGCGCAGGCCGAGCGCGGTGTCGAACTGCCACGCCGGCCGCGCGGTGCGTGCGGCGCGGTGCTGCAGCGCCGGCGCCGGCAGGTCGTCGCCGTCGAACACGATCTCGGCCGGGTCCAGCCGCGCCAGCCACGCGGCCAACTCGCGCTCGGCGCATTCGCCCAGGCCGAGCCGGCCGCTGGACAGCCCCAGCCACGCCAGGCCCCAGCTCTGGCGCTGGCGGTGCAGAGCCAGCAGCAGCGTGTCGGCGCGCTCGGCCAGCAGCGCGCTGTCGGTCACGGTGCCGGGCGTGACCACGCGCGTGACCTTGCGCTCGACCGGCCCTTTGGCGGTGGCGACGTCGCCCACCTGCTCGGCCACCGCCACGGCCTCGCCCAGCTTGATCAGCCGCGCCAAGTAGCTCTCCACCGAATGCGCCGGCACACCGGCCATCACCACTGGCTCGCCGGCCGACTGGCCGCGTGTGGTCAGCGTGATGTCCAGCAGCCGGTGCGCGCGCCGAGCGTCGTCGTAGAACAGCTCGTAGAAGTCGCCCATGCGGTACAAGACCAGCGTGTCGGGGAAGTCGGCCTTGATGCGCAGGTACTGCGCCATCATCGGCGTGTGGGTGGCCAAGTCCTTGTCGTGGTTCATTGTCTGTCTGTGCAACGAGCACCTGGCTGCATGCGCTGTTGCGGCCTGATGCGCCCGGCTGCCTGAAATGGCAGCCAACTGCGGCTGGTTTGCAGCGGTTGTGCAGCGGCAGCGCAAGTCAGGACCATGTCGGGAACAGGCAGCGAAAAAAGTTCAGCTTGGCACGCGGGTCGTGCCCGCGCTGTCGATCGACACGAAACCGGGTGCCGGCGCGACCGCAAGCGCCGCTGGCGCCAGCCCGAATCCCGGCCGAGAGCCGTTCATTGTCCTTGATGCCCACGAGGCCGCGCCCGTGGGCTTCGGCCTGGGAGAAAACCGCGCAAAGAAGTCCGCCGTGGACCTAGTACAACATCCCCTAAATAAGTTTGCAGTTATGAGCGATCGAAGTAAACTT
>CALBTN010000216.1 GCA_937967345.1 uncultured Rubrivivax sp.
AGGCTGTTGGGCCCCAGCAGCGCGATGCCCTCGCGCCGCGCCAGCGCCTTCAGCGCGTCGGCCTGATCGGGCCCGATGCCGGTGCCGACCACCAGCGCGGCACGGCAGCCCATGCGCGCGGCCAGCTCCAGCCCGGCGGCGATCTCGGCCGGCGGCAGCGCGATCAGCGCCAGGTCGGCGCGCGAACGCGCCAGGTCGGCCAGCTTGCCGCTGCTGTCGATGTCCAGGAAGTGCAGCTCGCCGCCGAAACGCTGCGCGCGCAGCACCTCGTGCAACTGCCGCGCCTGCCGCGTCTGCGTGGCCGCATCGTCGGTGCGGCCGGCGAACACGGCGATGGACTGCGGGGCGAACAGCGGGGTCAGGTAGTGCTTGTCCATAGAGATGAAGGCGCTCGGCCATGCGTCGGCAACGTGCATTCTGAGCGCCCCGCGTGCTTCTGGCTCATGCAGCGCTCGCTGCTGCCGCCGAAGGTCGACGCCCGACGCATCCCTAGGTTATCGAAGGTCGTTCCCCACGATTGAGGATTTCACCAGCGCGCGCGGGCTTCATGCTGGCGCCGGCAGCAAGACCGCAAGGGAGTCGGCGATGGCATTCGGTGCGAACTGGGGCAAGCCGGTCGAAGCGCCGCTGAGCACCGAGGACGTGCTGCGCGCCGAGGCCCAGCACGTGCTGGGCGACGCGCGCTGGGTCGACACGAAAGTAGGCGTCGAACAGCTGCGCAAGGAGCTTCACGCGAAGCCCGACGAGCAGCGCCCGAGCGCGCTGTGCCTGTCGGGCGGCGGCATCCGCAGCGCCACCTTCTGTCTGGGCGTGCTGCAGTGGCTGGCGCAAAAGGACCGGTTGAAGGACTTTCACTACCTGTCGACCGTCAGCGGCGGCGGTTACATCGGCAGCTGGCTGGTCAACGGGTTGTGGCAGGCGGGCAGAGCTCGGGCAGCGTCGGCGGGGCCGGCGCGGCCGGCGCGGCGCGGGCCATCGGCAGCGACCCGGTGGCGCCGCTGCGCGCGTTCAGCAACTACCTCAGCCCCACCGGCGGGCTGTCGGGCGACGCCTTCAGCCTGGCGGCGATCTTCATCCGCAACCTGCTGCTCAACGCACTGGTGTGGCTGTCGCTGCTGGCGGCGGTGGTGGCGCTGCCGCGGCTGTACATCGCGCTGCTGAACTACGCGCCAGCAGGCGAGCACCATGGCTGGCTGCTCGGCGCGGCGCTCGTGGTGTCGTTGCTGGCGGTGCTGGTCGGCGTCGCGTTCATCGTGGCCGACCTGCCGGCGCCGCGGGCTGCGGCGCAGGGCCCGGCCGCGGCGAAGCAACGGCGCGATCGCTTCGACCGCTGCTGCTTCGCGCCGGTGCTGCTGGCGGCGCTGGTGTTGAGCATCGGCGGCGCCTGGCTGGCGACGCTGCGCGAGATCTCGTGGTGGTGGTTCGCGCTGGCCGGTGCCGGCGTGCACTGGCTCGGCGTGCCCGCCGGCATGGCCTGGCGCTGGCTGCGCGGGCTGCCGATGCGCCGCGGCAACGCGGCAGCATGGATCGGCTTTGTCGTGGTCGGCCTGGTGGGTGCGGTCGGCGGTGCACTGACCTTCGTCGCGCTGTCACGGCTTGCCGCCGCCGCCGCCGCCGTCGACGCCGGCGGCACCCAGCGGCTGCTGTACGCCACCTTCGCGGTGCCGGCGATGGCCGGCGCGTTCTGGCTGGCGATGGCGCTGTACGCCGGGCTGATGGGCCGCTACACCGACGAGCAGGATCGCGAATGGTGGGCGCGCGCCACCGGCAAATGGCTGAGGTTCTCGCTGCTGTGGATCGCGGCCTTCGCGCTCGTGGTGTGGCTGCCGCTGCCGCTGCTCGACTATTTCGGCGCCACCGGGCCGACCGCATTGCAGTTCGGCGTCGGCGGCGGCGTGCTGGGCGTGCTGACCAGCCTGA
>CALBTN010000217.1 GCA_937967345.1 uncultured Rubrivivax sp.
GTCGATGCCCTGGTCGACCGACGAGAACACCTGCAGCCCGACCGTCAGCGGGCGCGCCTCGACGCTGTTGGTCACCACCAGCGGCCACAGGAAGTTGTTCCAGTGGAAGCTCACCGACACCAGCGCGAACGCGGTGTACACCGGCTTGGCCAGCGGCACGTACACCCGCCACAGGGTTTGCAGCGCGCTCGCGCCTTCGACGCGTGCGGCATCGTCCAGCTCCTTCGGGATGCCCATGAAGGTCTGGCGCAGCAGGAAGATGGCGAAGGCCGATGCGAAGTACGGCAGCCCGATCGCCAGCAGCGTGTCGACCAGGCCGAGGCGGGCCATGGTCTTGTAGTTCTCGACGATCAGGATGTCGGGCATGACCATCAGCTGCACCAGCACCAGCGCGAAGGCGAGCTGCTTGCCGCGGAACTCGAAGCGTGCGAAAGCATAGGCCGCGAGCGTGGCCAGCACCAGTTGCACCGCCAGGATCATCAGCACCAGCGCCGTGGTGTTGAGGAAGTAGCGGGCGAAGGGCGCGGCGTCCCAAGCGCGGCGGAAGTTGTCCAGCGTCAGCGGCGAGCTCAGGACGAAGTGGCCCGACAGCTCGGCCGGGTGGAACGCGGTCCACACCGCGAAGCCCAGCGGCAGCACCCACAGCAGCGCCAGCAGCCACGCCGCCAGCGCATCGAGCCAGCCGGGCTCGTTGTAGACCAGGCGCGTGGCGGTGCCGCTCACTTGTAATGCACCCGCTTGTCGAGCACGAAGAACTGGAACAGCGCCACCGAGGCCAGCACCACTACCAGCACGACGGTCATCGCCGCCGCATAGCCGGTGTCCCAGAACTGAAAGCCCACCTCGTACAGCCGGTACAGCAGCAGCGTCGACGCGTTGTCGGGCCCGCCGCGCGTCAGCACGAACAGGTGGTCGACCATGCGGAAGGCGTTGATTACCGCGTTGACCAGCACGAACAGCGTGGTCGGCATCAGCAGCGGCCACTGCACGCGGCGGAAGAAGTACCAGCGCGACGCGCCCTCGATGGCCGCGGCCTCACGCAGGCTGGGGTTCAGCGTCTGCAGCGCGGCCAGGTAGAAGATCATGAAGAAGCCGGCTTCCTTCCACACCGCCACCACGGTGACGGCGCCCAGGGCGGTCGACGGGCTGCCCAGCCAGTTGTGCGCCGGCAGCCCGAGCGCGCCGGTGATCTGCTCGAGCAGCCCGTACTGCGGCGTGTAGAAGAACAACCAGATGTTGGCCACCGCGATCATCGGCAGCACGGTCGGCGTGAAGTAGGCCATGCGCAGGAAGGCGCGCCCGGCGATGCGCTCGTTGACCCACAGCGCCATCAGCAGCGCCAGGCCGATCGAAGCCGGGATGGTGGCGGCGGCGAACCACAGGTTGTTGCGCACCGCCTGCCAGAACACCGGGTCCTCGGCCATCACCTGGTAGTTCTCCAGCCCCACCCACACGCCGGGACGGCTGCCCTTGGGCGTGGAGTGCAGGCTGTCGATCAGCGTGGAGACGGCCGGGTAGTGCGTGAAGGCGATCAGCAGCAGCAGCGCCGGCAACAGCAGCAGCCAGGCGTGCAGCCAACTGCGCGAGGCGGTGCCGTGCATCTCAGTTGCTCCACCGCGCCGCGCGCGACCCGCGGCCCATGAAACAGCCCACAGCCTTCACCACAGAGGAACGGAGTACGCAGAGGTCCGCAGAGGCAATTCCTTGCAATTTCCTCTGCGCAAACTCTGCGTCCTCCTTTCCTCTGCGGTGAATGAATTGGAGTTTCAAGTCAGTGGTCCGAGGCGCCGCGACTTCCCGGGCTTACTTGAACGCCCGCAGGATGCGATCGGCCTCGCGCTGCGCGTCCTGCATCGCCTGCGCCGGGCTCTTGGTGCCAGTGAGCGCGGCCTGCAGGCCGTCGTTCAGCGCCTTGGTCACGCGCTGGTTGTCGTGGGTGGAGAACTCGGCCACCGAGAACGGCAACTGGTCGCGCGCCACCAGCGCCGGCGGGAACTCGGCCGTGTACTTCTTCAGCGCCGGCGTGTCGTAGGCCGCCGGCGACACCGCCACGTAGCCGGTGTCGATGCTCCACTGCGCGGCGCGCTCGGGCTGGGTGATCCACTTGATGAACTTGAAGGCCGCCTCCTGCTGCGCCGGGCTGGACTTCTTGAAGATGTAGAAGTTGCCGCCGCCGGTGGGCGAGCCCTTGCGCTGGTTGGCCGGGATCATCGCCACGCCGAAGTCGAACTTGGCGTTGTTGCGGATGTTGGTCAGGTTGCCGGTGGTGGTGTAGATGATCGCCGCCTTCTTCTCGAAGAAGTCCTTCGGCGTCGTGCCCCACTCGACCACGCCCGGCGGGTGGATGCCGGCCTTGCCCAGGTCGACCCAGAACTGCAGCGCCTCGATCACCTTCGGGTCGTCGAACTTCACCGCGGTGCCGGTGTCGTTGGCCAGGATCGCGCCGTTGGTCGTGGTCAGCGTCTGGAACAGCCAGTACGGGAAGCCGCTGGACGGGATCTGCACGCCGTACTGCGTGACCTTGCCGGCGGCGTCCTTCTTCGTCAGCTTGGCCGCCATGTCCTTCAGCTCGGCCCAGCTGGTCGGCGGCTTGTTCGGGTCCAGCCCGGCTTCCTTGAACAGCTCCTTGTTCCAGTACATCACCACCGTCGAGCGCTGGAACGGGATGCCCCAGGTCTTGCCGGCGGTCTGGCTGTTGAGCATGAAGGCCTTGAAGAAGCCGCCCAGCCAGGCCTTGTCTTCCGCGGTCTTGGCGAAGCTGTCGAAGGGAACGATCGCGTCCTCGTCGATCAGCGTGAACATGTCGGTGGACAGCAGCACCGAAGTCACCGGCGGCGTGCCCGACTTGTGCGCGGTCAGCGCCTTGACGATGGTCTCCTGGTAGGTGCCGGCATAGATCGGCGAGACCTTGATGCCGGGGTTGTCCTTCATGAAGCCCTCGGCGAAGCCGTCCATGATCTTCGCAATCGCCCCACCCACCGCCACCGGGTAATAGAACTGCACTTCCACGGCGGCTTGCGCGTGCACCGCGCCGGCCAGCAAGGTGCCGCCAAGGCCCAGCGCCAGGCGCTGCAGGAAGGTCTTGCGGGTCAGGGTGCGGGGCATCGGCTTCTCCTCTTGGGTGGCGGGATCGGTCGTGGCACAGGGCCACGGGCCGCCCGGGCGCCGACGCGAAGCGCCAGCACGGACGGCGCGCCGCATTCTCGCAGCAGCCTGCGCCAGCGCCGTGCCGGGCGCGGCGCGGGGTTGCACGTCTCGTCGGGCACCGCCGATGCGCATATAGTCAGCCAATTGTCAGGAATCACCGTTTCCGGGAGCAAGCGTGCGGATGGACAAGGTCTGGCTGAGGCACTACCCGGCCGCGGTACCGGCGCAGGTAGCGACTGATCGCTACAGGTCGCTGCTGGCGCTGCTCGACGAGTGCTTCGCCAGGCATGCGGCGCTGCCGGCGTTTCGCTGCGCCGGGCGCAGCCACAGCTTCGCCGAGATCGATACCGCGTCGCGTGCGCTGGGCGCCTACCTGCAAAGCCTGGGGCTGCGGCGCGGCGATCGGGTGGCGGTGATGCTGCCGAACCTGCCGCAGCACGCGGTGGCGGCGGTGGCGGTGCTGCGCGCGGGCTGCGTGCTGGTCAACGTGAATCCGCAGCACACGCCGCGCGAACTGCAGCACCAGTTGAAGGACTCGGGCGCGCAGGCCATCGTGCTGCTGGAGAACTACGCCACCGTGCTGCAGCAGGTGCTCAGCGCGGTGCCGACCAAACACGTGATCGTGGCGTCGATGGGCGACATGCTCGGCAGCGTGAAAGGCGTGCTGGTCAACCAGTTGCTGCGCAACCTGAAGAAGCAGGTGCCGGCCTTCGAGCTGCCCGAGGCCACGCGCTTCAACGATGCGCTGGCGCGAGGCCGGCAAGCCGGCTACGCGGCGCCGGCGGTCGGGCCGGACGACATCGCCTTGCTGCAGTACAGCGGCGGCACCACCGGCACGGCCCGGGCCGCGGTGCTGCTGCATCGCAACCTGGTGGCCAACGTGCTGCAGGCCGAAGCCTGGCACCGGCCCGCGCTGGACAGGGTGCCCGCACGCGAGCAGCTGCAGCTGGTGTGCGCACTGCCGCTGCATCACGGCTTCGGCTTCACCGCGAACCTGATGCTGGGCTTGCACCTGGGCGCGTGCAACCTGCTGCTTCCCGATGCGCAGGACACCGCGGCGATGCTGCGGGAGCTGGCGCGGCAGCGCGTGCACAGCTTCGCGGCGGTGGACGCGGTCTTCAACGCGGTGGCCGCGCACGCCGACTGCGGCAAGGTCGACTGGGGCCACCTGGTGCTGGCAATCGGCGGCGGCATGCCGGTGCAGCCGGCCACCGCGCGGCTGTGGCAACGCATGACCGGCTGCTCGATCGTCGAGGGCTACGGCCTTTCGGAGGCCGGCTCCGCCGTGAGCTGCATGCCGGTGGACGGTAGTGGGGGCGGCGGCACCATCGGCCTGCCGCTGCCCGGCACCGAGCTGACACTGCTCGATGACGCCGGCTCGGAAGTCGATCCCGGCATGGCCGGCGAGATCGCGGTGCGCGGGCCGCAGGTGATGGCCGGCTACTGGCAGCGCCCCGACGAAACCGCCAAGGTGATGACCCGCGATGGCTTCCTGCGCACCGGCGACATCGGCACGGTCGACGACTTCGGCTGCTTCCGCCTGGTCGAGCGCAAGAAGGACTTGATCAGCGTCGCCGGCTGCCACGTCTTTCCCAGCGAGATCGAGGAGCTGGTCGCCGCGCTGCCCGGCGTGCTCGAATGCGCGGTATGCGGCATCCCTGATGGCGCGCACGGCGAAGCGGTCAAGCTGGTGGTGGTCAAGAGTGACGTCCGGCTCGACGAGGCCGAGGTGCGCGCCTACTGCGACGCGCACCTGCCCATCCACAAGCGGCCGCGCCAGATCGAGTTCCGTGAAGCCCTGCCGCGCAGCACGATCGGCAAGCTGCTGCGCCGCCAGTTGCGCGACGCCCAAGCCTGACGCGCATGCGCGTGTTCATCGATGCCGGGCTGCGCCGCGGCGCGGCGGTCGAGTTGCCCGCTGCCGCCGCGCGCCACGTGCAGGTGCGGCGGCTGCAGCCGGGCGATGCGCTGCGCCTGTTCAACGGCCGCGGCGGCGAGTGGGCCGCCACCGTGCAGCGCATGGGCCGCACCCAGGTGGTGGTCGAGGTGGGCGAGTTCGACCCGGTCGAGCGCGAGCTGGCGCTGGCGGTGACCGTGGCACTGGGCATGCCAGCCAACGAGCGCATGGACTTGCTGGTGGAAAAGGCGACCGAGCTGGGCGTGCATGCGATCCAGCCGCTGCTGTGCGCGCGCTCGGTGCTGCGCCTGGCCGGCGAGCGCGCCGAGCGCAAGCGCGAGCACTGGCAGGCGATCGCGGTCGCCGCAGCCGAGCAGTGCGGACGCACCCGCGTGCCGGCGGTGCAGCCGGTGCGCGCGTTGGCGGCGATGCTGGCCGATCCGACGCCCGGGGCACAGCGGCTGCTGCTCAGCCCGAGCGCGGATGTCCCGGCATTGCGCGACACGGTGTCGGATGAAGCGAAGTGCTTGCTCACCCTCAGCGGACCAGAGGGGGGTCTGTCGCCCGACGAAGAGCGCGCTGCACTGGCGCACGGATTCCAGCGCGTGCGGCTTGGGGCGCGCATCTTGCGTGCCGAGACCGCGCCCTTGGCGCTGCTGGCTTGGCTGGGGTTGCGCGAGTAAAGCGCAGGCAGCCGCAGCGGCATCGATAATTCGCGGTTTTCACGGAGGATCTGTCATGGGGCTGTTGGACGTGGTCGCGGGCGCATTGGGCGGCGCATCGGGCGAAGGTGGCAGCGGCGGCCTGGGTGGCCTGGGCGCCCTGGGCGAACTGCTGGGCGGGGGCCAGGGCCAAGGCAGCCAGGCCGATCTGTTGAAGCTGGTGCTGGGCCTGCTGGCCGGTAACGGCCAAGGCGGCGGGCTGGCCGGCCTGGTGCAAAGCTTCCAGCAAGCCGGCCTGGGCGACCAGATCAGCTCGTGGATCGGCAGCGGCCAGAACCTGCCGGTGTCTGGCGAGCAGCTGGGGCAGGTGTTCGGCTCCGAGCAGATGTCGCAGATGGCCGAGCGCATGGGTTTGTCCACCGGCGACCTGGGCGCGCAGCTGTCGCAACTGCTGCCGCAGGCGGTGGACAAGCTGACGCCGGGCGGCCAGATGCCCGACGGTGGCCTGGGCGGCCTGGGCGAACTGCTGGGCCGGCTGACGCGCGGCTGAACCGCCGCGCCGCGGCGCGCGCGCTACAGCGGCATGCGCGCCGCCGCGGCGGCATCGAGCGAGCCTTCACCGCGCGCGATCGCGGCATCGAACAGCGCCGCCAGGCCCGGCATCAGGTACAGATCGACGCCGCCGCGCTGCGCTTCTTCGATCATCAGCCGCACGTCCTTGCGTGCCATCGCGATCTCGAACGATGGGTTGTCGAACTCGGCCGCGGTGATGCGCCCGGCGCGCGCCGGCAGCGTCGCACCCGGGTTGAACTGGTCGAACAGCGAAAACGCGTCGCGGCTGTCGATGCCCACCGCGTGCGCGAGCCGATTGACATCGCCGAGCAGCCCGAGCAGGCCGAGCAGCGTCAGGTTGCCGAACAGCTTGAAGGCCGCCGCGCGCTGCGGTGCCTCACCCGCGTAGTGCACCGTGCCGGTCATGCGCTGCAGCACCGGCAGCAGCGCGTCGTGGTGGGCGCGCGGCCCCGCCACCAGCATCAAGCCGCTGCCGTCGGCGGCGTTGGCCGGGCCCATGAACACCGGCGCATGAACGAACACGCGGCCGCGTGCGGCCCAGCGCGCCGCGCGCTCGGCGGTGGGCCGCACTGCGGTGGTGGTGTGGTCGACGATCCAGGTGTCGGCACCGATGTGGTCAGCCAGCGGCTCGAGCACCGCATCCACCGAGGCATCGTCGGCCAGCGAAAGATGGACGCGCTGTACGCCGGCCAGCGCCGCCGCGGCTTCGTCGAAGGCGCGTGCGCCTGAGGCCTGCAGCGCCTGCGCCTTGGCCGGGCTGCGGTTCCAGACGTTGACCTCGATGCCGTTGGCGCGCGCACGCCGCACGAAACCGGCGCCCATCAAGCCGGCGCCGAAGAAGGCAATCTTCGCCATGTGCATTGCTCCTGGAGGAAACGGGCACGATAGCGCAGCGCGCGTTCACAATGGCGCGCACAGGAAGGACACCCCCATGCCGATCTACGAATACGCCTGTCAGCAATGCGGCAGCGCCTTCGAGTTGCTGGTGCGCTCGGACACCGTGCTCGAATGTCCGCAGTGCCACTCGCCGCAGCTGGCCAAGCAGTTGTCGGTCTTTGCCACCGCCGCCAGCCGCGACCCGCTGCCGCTGCCGCCAGGCCCGTGCGGCAGTTGCGGCCACCCCGACGGCCCCGGGGCCTGCGCGCTGAACTGACGGCCTGCGCCGGCAGCCTCGCAGACTCTCAGTCGCGCGCCGATCCGGCGACCAGCTCGAAGCGGAACAACCGGCACTCGATCGGCCCGTTCCACAGCGGCACGCGCAGCGAGGCCTTCAGCCGCATCGCGCCGGGCAGCTTCATGTCCGGGCTCAACACCCAGGCGGTCCAGCCGGCCGGATGCTGGGTGTACGCACGCTTCCAGTGCGCGGCCAGGCGCGCGAAGAAGTCGTCCGGCGTCGCGCGATCCTCGGCCGACGGCCGCGCCGCCTTGCCGGCGACGCCGATGCGTGCGCCGTAGGGCGGGTTGAGCATCAAGGTGCCGGGCAGGTCGGGCGGCAGCACTGGCGCGGCGCGCTCGAGCGCATCGCCGCCGTGGAACTCGATCGCGTGCGCGACACCGGCGCGCTCGGCGTTGCGGCGCGCGAAGTCGAGCATGCGAAACGACACGTCGCTGGCCGAGATCGGCACCACCGGCGCATGCACGCGCGAGCGCGCCTGGCTCTTCAGCCGCTGCAGCAGCGCGCGATGCTCGGGCGTGGCGAATGGCAGCAGCCGCTCGAAGGCAAAGCGCCGCTGCAGCCCCGGTGCGATGCCGCAGGCGATCTGCGCGGCCTCGATCGCGATGGTGCCGCTGCCGCAGCACGGGTCGTGCAGCGCACCGCCGGCCTGCGCCGTGCCGTGCCAGCCGGCGGCGGCCAGCATCGCCGCAGCCAGCGTCTCCTTCAGCGGCGCATCGCCTTTGTCCTCGCGCCAGCCGCGCTTGAACAAGGCCTCGCCGGAGCTGTCGACATACAGCGTCGCACGCTGCGGCCCCAGGTGCAGCAGCAGCGGCAGGTCCGGCTGGCGCGTGTCGACGTCGGGACGCGCACCGTGGGTCTCGCGCAAGTGGTCGCACACCGCGTCCTTGACGCGCAGCGCCGCGAAATTCAGGCTGCGCAGCGGGCAGCGCTGGGCGGTGGTGTCCACCCGCAAGCTGTGCTGCGGCGTGGTCCACCATGCCCAGTCGACGCGCCGCGCCAATGCGTAGAGGTCATCCTCGTGGCGGTAGTCGGCGCTGGCCAGCTCGACCAGCACCCGCTGCGCCAGGCGGCTGCCCAGGTTGAGCGCCATCACACCGGCGCTGTCGCACTGCAGCGCCACCCCGCCGCGGCGCGACTGCGCCACGCTGCCCGGCAGCAGCCGCCCGGCCTCGTCGCACAGCAGTGCTTCGACGCCGGCCGCACAGGGCAGAAAGACTCGCCAGCGCATCAGCGTCTCAGGCCGACTTGCGCTGACTGGCCGGCGCGATCTTCAACGCTTCGCGGTACTTGGCCACGGTGCGCCGCGCGACCTGGATGCCCTGCTCGTCGAGCATCTGACTGAGCTGACTGTCGGACAGTGGCTTGATCGGGCTCTCGGCCGCGACGAACTGGCGGATCAGCGCGCGCACCGCAGTGCTCGACGCGTTGCCGCCGGACTCGGTATTCAGCGACGAGCCGAAGAAGTACTTCAGCTCGAAGGTGCCCATCGGCGACGCCAGGTACTTGGCGGTGGTCACGCGCGAGATGGTCGATTCGTGCAGCTCGAGCTCCTCGGCGATCTCGCGCAGCACCAGCGGCTTCATCGCGATCGCGCCATGGCTGAAGAAACTCTTCTGCCGCTCGACGATCGCGCTGGATACGCGCAAGATGGTGTCGAAACGCTGCTGGATGTTCTTCATGAACCAGCGTGCCTCCTGCAGCTTGGCACCCATGCCGGCGTTGGCGTCGGGCGTGCCGCGGGCCGCGCGCAGCGCCCGCGCGTACAGGTCGTTGATGCGCAGCTTGGGCATGACGTCGGGGTTGAGCATCACCTTCAGCGTGCGACCGACGCGGCGCACGATCACGTCGGGCACCACGACGTAGGTCTCGGCCGAATCGAAGGCGCGCCCAGGCTTGGGTTCGCACTGCACGATCAGCGCCTGCGCTTCGCGCACCCGCTCCTCGCTGCTGTCGGTGATCGCCGCCAGCCGCTTGAAGTCGCGCCGCGCGAGCAATTCGAGGTGGCGCGGGCTGGCTGCCAGGACCAACGCCAGGGCCTGCTCCGGCCGGTGCGGCATCGTGCGCAGCTGCAGCGTCAAACACTCGCCGAGTGAGCGCGCGCCCACTCCCGTGGGATCCATGCTGTGCAGCCAGGCCAGCGCGCATTGCAGCCGCGCCATCAGTTCCTCGCGCCGTTCGGTGTCGGCGATGTCGAGCATCTCCACCAGGCGGGCCGCGATGTCGTCGAGCGTGTCGCTCAGGTAGCCGTCGCCATCGAGCGAGTCGATCAGCACCTCGAGCGCGACGCGGTCCTCGGCACTCAGCCGCATGCCCGCCATCTGCGAACGCAGGTGCTGCTGCAGCGACAGGCTGGCGTCGCCGTGCTCGACACCGCTTCCGTCGTCGTCGGCCGCGCCGCTGCTGGACAGCCCCGGCGTCTCGCGAATGCCTTCGAAGTCGTCGCCTTCGGTGCCGTTCTCCCAATCATCTCGCGCGGTGGCGTCGAACTCGTCGCCGCTGACCTCGGCCACGGCGGTGTCGCCTTCGCCGTCACCGCTATCGAGGCTGTCGCGTTCGCCCGCGGCGTCGCCGCCTTCGCCGCTGGCCGCTCGCTCGGCCGGGGCGACCTCGTACGCGATCGCCTCGTCGTCGACCTCGAGGAACGGGTTTTGCTCGAGCAGCTGGCTGATCTCCTGTTGCAGCTCCAGCGTGGACAACTGCAGCAGGCGGATCGATTGCTGCAGCTGCGGCGTCAGCGCCAGATGCTGCGAAAGCCGAACCTGCAACGACGGCTTCATCATCGACATGAGGACGCGCGCTCCTACATGCGGAAGTGCTCGCCGAGGTACACCTTGCGCACCTCGGCATGGTCGATGATCTGCTGCGGCGTGCCTTCGGCCAGCACCTGGCCGTCGCTGATGATGTAGGCGCGATCGCAGATGCCGAGCGTTTCGCGCACGTTGTGGTCGGTAATCAGCACGCCGATGCCGCGCTGGCGCAGGTAGCCGATGATGCGCTGGATCTCTATGACCGCGATCGGGTCGATGCCGGCGAAGGGCTCGTCCAGCAGAATGAACCTCGGCTGCGTGGCGAGCGCGCGCGCGATCTCGACACGGCGCCGCTCGCCGCCGGACAAGGCCGGGGCGGGTGAATCGTGCAGCTTCTCGATGCCCAGTTCGTGCAGCAGCCGCGCCAGTTCGGCGTCGATCGCCGCCTTGGACAGCGCGCGGCCGCGTTCGTCGAGCTGCAGCTCCAGCACCGCGCGGATGTTCTCCTCGACGGTCAGCTTGCGAAAGATCGACGCCTCCTGCGGCAGGTACGACAAGCCCAGGCGCGAGCGCCGATGGATCGGCAACATCTGCACCGGCTGGCCATCGATCGCGATCGTGCCGGCATCGGCACGGATCAGCCCGACCACCATATAGAAAGTGGTGGTCTTGCCGGCGCCGTTGGGCCCCAGCAGGCCGACCACCTCGCCCGCGCCGACGGCCAGGTGCACCTCCTTGACCACCATGCGCGAGCCGTAGCTCTTGCGCAGGCCTTCGGCCTGCAGGCCGCTGGCCGAAGGCGGCGCTGCGGCGCTCAACGCGGTAGCCCCCCCGACGACTTCAGCGGCAGCGCCGTCGTGCCCGGCACCGCCGACGCGGCCGGCTCAGGCGATGCCGCGACGTCCTCGCGCGGCGCGAACACCGCCCGCACCCGCCCGCCGGGGTTGGCCGGCGAAACCGCGCCGCCGGTGACCTTGAACAACTCGTTGGTGTTGTCCCAGGTGATCAGCGAGCCGGTGATCTCGTCGGCGACCACGCCACTGCGCAGGCGGCGCACCGCCGCATTGCCGGCCAGGCGCAGCGTGTCGGTGCGCGCGTCGAACTCGATGCGCTCGGCCGTGCCTTCGATGGTTTCGGCAACGCCGTCGCGCTTTTGGCTGAAAGTGGCCGGGTGTTCGGCACTGCCGAAGGCCTTGGCCTCGCGGTAACCGTCGGGCCGCTCGCGCAGTTCGACGCGCTCGGCGCGCAGCAGCATCGTGCCCTGGCTGATGACGACGTTGCCGTTGAAGGTGACCACCTGGCGCTGCAGGTCGACGCTGCCGGGCTGATCGGCCTCGATGATCATCGGCTTGCTGCGGTCGGCCTTCTCCGCCAAGGCCGACGGGGCGGCGAGCATGGCGGCGGCGCCAAGGCAGGCACCCAGGAGTCGACGGGCTGAAAACGGAGTCACGATCTGCGGCACGAAACTTGCAGATCATTCTAGCCACAAGCCCCGGGCGACGGGGCCCGGTCAGCCGGGAAAAGTCGACGCAATCCGGCCGGCAGAACCCGCAGGGCTTCAGCCCGGCTTGCGCACCTGCTGGATCAGGTAGTCGGCGACCGCCAGCGCGCGCTCGTTGCTTCCGGCCTGCGCGCCCGACGTGGTGTAGCGGCCCTGCACGCCCATGGTCGGCACACCGTCGATCTTGTAGGCCTGGCTCAGCTGCTGGGCCTGGCGCGCCTTGGATTGCACGCTGAACGACTTGAAGTGCTCGATGAACTTGGCGCCGTCGACGCCGTTAGCGGTCATGAAGGCGGCCAGATCGGACTCCTTGTCCAGCCGCTGGCGCTGCTGGTGGATCGCCTCGAACACCTTGCGGTGCATCTGATCGAGCTGGCCCATCGCCTCGAGCGCGAAGAAGATCTTCTGGTAGGTCTCGTACAGCGCGTTGAAGCCTACCGGCACGCGCTTGAGCACCACGTCGGGCGGCAGCCGCTTGGCCCAGACCTCCATCGTCGGCTCCAACGCGAAGCAGTGCGGGCAGCCGTAGGAGAAGAACTCGACGACCTCGATCTTGCCGGCCGGCACCGAAACCGGCACCTGCTGCGCCAGCTTGGTGTAGTGCTTGCCCTCGATCGGGGCACCCTGGGCGAGCACGCTGCCGGCCCAGGCGGACCCCAGCCCGGCGGCGGCAAGCTGCAGCGAGAACTCTCGGCGTTTCATGTCATTCCTTTGTCTGCAACGGATGGTCTGGAGCCGGGTGCGCCGGCAAAGTTCACTGCCGTTCGACGCGCACCAAGGTGGCATCGACGCCGGCACCTTGCAACTTGTCGATCGCGGCGTCGGCTTGCGCCCGGGCATCGAACGGGCCGACGCGCACGCGGTACACCGTGCGCCCGGCCTGTTCGCGCTCGCTGACCTGTGCGTCCAGGCCCAGCAGCGCCAGCTTGGCACGCTGCGCCTGGGCATCGTCGACCCGCGTGAATGCGCCGGCCTGCGCGTAAAAGCTCATGCCCGCCGCCGTGCGCGCCGGCTTGGTGGCGGCGTCGCCGCCGGGCGGCGTGGCCGGCACCGGCCGGCCGGATGCCGCCCCGGGTGCCGTCGCGATGGCGGGTGGCGGGGGCAGCGTCGGCGGCACGGCAGGCGCCGGCGGCGGTACGGCAGGCGTCGCCGGGGGCCTGGAGGGCGATTTGCCATTCAACGCGGCGTTCGGGTCCCAGTTGCGGTTGCGCTCGGCCTCGGCCGCGTCCTGGTCGGCGGTGCGGTTG
>CALBTN010000218.1 GCA_937967345.1 uncultured Rubrivivax sp.
GCGCGCCGGTACTGCGGCACCAGGCACACCGCGCCTCCCCAGACCCAGTTTTCGCCCTCGCTGCGGCCCAGTGCGTCCAGGTCCAGCAGCAGTTCCCATGCCGGCTGCGGCTGGCGAAACTCGTCCAGGCTGCAGCGCCGCCACACGCCGCGCGGCTGCGCCGCGTCCTGCCAGAAGTTGTAGAGGTGATCGCCGCGGCGCACGACCTGCGGGATGCGGTCGTGCGCGTCCAGCACCTCGCGGATTCGCGTACGCACCGCGCTGAAGGCGGGCCAGGCCTCGAGCCGCGCGCGCGATTCGGCGTTGCGCTCGCGCACCCAGGCCAGCGCCCGGTCGCCCTGCACGTCCTCCAGCCACAGCCAGGGGTCGGTGCTCTGATCTCTTGCGTTCATGCTTCGGTACCCATCCAGCGTTGCGGTTGCAGCTCGAGTGAATCTTCGCCGCTGGTCAGCCAGACCTGGCTGTCCTGCACCGACACCTGCCACTGCATGCTGCGTTGGGCGAGTTGGGCCAGCGCGCGTGCCCGCTCGGCCGGGATGCGCCATACCGTCAGGTTGCCCAGGCGCGCGAGCTTGTTGCGAACACCCGCCCACCAGATCTCGGCGGCGTTGCCGTAGCAGTAGACCGTGACGCGTTCGGCGCGGCCACAGGCTTTGGCCAGCCGCCGCTCGTCGGGCTGGCCGACCTCGATCCAATGCACCAGCGCGCCGGTCAGGTCGTGCTGCCACAGGTCGGGCTCGTCGCTGTCGGACAGGCCGCGCGCGAACTGCAGCGTGCCGCGGCCGCTGTCGTGCGGCAGGTTCAGCGCGAAGGCCAGCAGCCGCACCAGCAGCCGCTCTTCGGTCTCGGACGGGTGCAGCGCCAGCGTCAGCGCGTGCTCGGCATAGAGCTGCCGGTCCATGTCGGCGATGTGGACGGTTGCCTTGTAGATGGTCGATTTGAGGGCCATGGCCACCATGATTGCCGCAGCGAAGGGCGGCACTGTGACACAACGCGCCGCCGCCTCGGCCGCCGCGCCAACCGCCGACCCGCGGCGCACGCGGGCGCCGGCCCTCGCCGCGATGACGCCCGCGGATCAGTCGACCTTGGCGCCCGAGGCGCCGACCACGGTCTTCCACTTCTGGGTTTCGGCGGCGATGAAGTCGCCCAGCTGCTTCGGCGTGCCGCCCACCGGGGTGGCGCCGATCTTGGCAAAGCGCTCGACCAGCTCGGGCTGCTTGAGCAGGCGGTCGACCTCGGCCGCCAGCTTGTCGATGATCGGCTGCGGTGTGCCCGCAGGCGCCATCAGCACGAACCACGACTCGGCGACGTAGCCGGGAAGCACGCTGGCGATGGTCGGCACGCCGGGCAGCTGCGGCACCGGCTGCGCCGAGGTCACGCCCAGCGCCACGACCTTGCCGGCCTGGATCAGCGGCATCGCCGACGGCAGGTTGTCGATCGCCATCTGGATCTGTCCGGCGATCAGGTCCTGCAGCATCGGCCCGCTGCCGCGGTAGGGAATGTGGGTGACGAACACGCCGGCCTGGGTCTTGAACAGTTCGGTCGACAAGTGTCCGGTGGTGCCGTTGCCTGGCGAACCGTAGGCGAGTTTGCCCGGCTGCGCCTTGAGCAGCGCGATCAGCTCCTGGATGTTCTTCACCGGCAGCTGCGGGTTGACCATCAGCACGTTGGGCACGCGAACCACGAACGACACCGGCACCAGATCCTTGGCGCTGTCGTAGGGCATCTTCGAGTACAGGAACTGGTTGATCGACTGCGTGCCCGGCGTGCCCATCAAGAACGTGTAGCCGTCCGGCGCGGCCCGCGCAACCTCGGCCGCGCCGACGTTGCCGCCAGCCCCGGCCTTGTTCTCGACGATGAAGGGCTGCTTCAGGCTTTGGCTCAGCCGCTCGGCGATGATGCGCGCGCTCAGGTCGGTGGTGCCGCCGGCGGCAAAGGGCACGACGATGCGCACCGTGCGGCTCGGCCAGTCGGCCTGGGCCAGCGCGGTAGTGGCCGCGCCCAAGGCGCCGGCGGTGGCGAGAACGATCAGCGAACGGCGTTTCATGGCGCTTCCTTTGACGAGCTCGGGGGGTGGGGGCGCGCCGCCTTGGCGGCCGCGCGCGGGCGCTGGGTGCGTGGGGTTTCGGTGGCTGGCGCGGATGGCGGTGCGGCCGCGGAGTCGGGCCGCGGCAGCGCGCTCAGGGTGGCCAGCGCATCTTGCAGATGCTGGGTGATGCGGTGCAGGTCGGGCACCGCGTGGCGGCAGGCGATCAGGCCGAAGCACAGCTGGCCGATGTAGCTCATCACCGTGATGTTCAACGCCACGCCGTGCACCGCGATCGACACGGGCACGTAGTCGAGCATCTTCGCGCCGGCCAGGTACAGCGGCCGCGGCGAGCCGGGTACGTTGGACACGACCACGCTGGCCAGCCGCAGCCGCTCGGCCAGCGCCGTGCGGCTGGCCAGCGCGCCCACAGCGCGCAGCAGCCACGGTGCGCCCAGCGACGGCATATCGGTGGGAAGCAAGGGGCCGAAGATGGCCATCGTGTCCTTCATCGACGCGGTGGCCTGCTGGATCTGGCGCAGCCGTTGCAGCGGCTGCGCCTGCTGCGTGGCCAGGTGCACCAGGCTCATCGTCACCTGGTTGTCCATGCGCGTGTCGCCCGGCTCGCGCAGCGACACCGGCACGCCGGCCACCAGCGAGGCCGCCGGCAGTTCGCCGCGGTCGTTCAGGTACTGGCGCAGCGCGGTCGAGCACAGCCACAGCACGACGTCGTTGATCGACGCGCCGTGTGCCTTGCCCAGACGCTTGACCTGCTCTAGCGGCAGGCTCAGCGCCGCCAGCGCGCGTTCGTCGCTCACCTGCACGTTGAACGGCGTCGCCGGCGGCCTGGCCAGCCGCTGGCGCAGCCCGTCCAGGCTGAAGCTGCCGTCGGCGATCGACTCGCGCGCGCGGTGCAGCAGCGCCTTGCCGAGCGGGCGCACCGCGCCGCTGACGATGCCCAGCTGGCGCCAGGTGTTGGCAAGCGTCGCGCCCAGCAGCGTGGCCGCGCCGAGCGGCTCGCCCGTGCCGAGCGGCTTGCGCGGCGGCTTGACTTGCCGCGGCTCGGGGCTGAAGTCGAGCATCGCCTGGTTCAACAGCACGCCGGCCTGGCCGTCGACCGCCGCGTGGTGCACCTTGGCGTAAAAGCCGATGCTGCCGTCGGCCAGACCGTCGATCACGTGGAACTGCCACAGCGGGCGCGCGCGGTCGAGCAAGTCGCCGTGCAGTTGTGCCGCCAAGGCCTCGAACTGCGCCTGGGTGCCGGGCTCGGGCAGCACCGTGTGCCGGACGTGGTAGTGCAGATCGATGTCGTCGTCCTCGATCCACACCGGGTTGGCCAGGTCCAGCGGCATCAGCGCGAGCTTGCGCGTGAACACCGGCGCCAGATGCAGCCGCGTGGCCAGGTGCGCCCTGACGTCGTCGACCCAGTTTCCGCGGTAGCCGCGCGGCAGCCGATAGCGGTGCAGCGAGGCCACATGCATCGGCATTTGCGCGGTTTCGAGATGCAAGAAGGCGCTGTCGATCGCGCTGAGGTGTTGCATGTCGTGCATGTCGTTGCTGCCGAACTGCGGCGGTGCGACGGGTTCCACCTTATACGGGATGCGGCCCCCCAGGTGGACGCCGCGGCGCAGCCGGGCATCGCCGCGCGGCGGGCATTGGCTTGTGCCGCCTTGGCTGCGATCGATGCTGGAGCGGCCCTGCTGCAGCGAAGCGGTGCTGCCGGGCCTATAGCGGTATTACAGTTCCGGATATGGCCGATGCCGTCCCGCGTGCCTTCTTCAGCTATGCCCGTAGCGATGCCGCTTTCGTGCTGCGGGTGGCACAGCAGTTGCGCAGCCTGGGGCGCGGGGTCTGGGTCGATCAGCTCGACATTCCCAAGGGCGCGCGCTGGGACGAGGCGGTCGAGGCTGCGCTGCGCGCCAGCCCCTGCCTGATGGTGGTGTTGTCGCCCGCGTCGGTGAAATCGCAGAACGTGCTCGACGAGGTGGCGTTTGCCCTCGACGAGCGGCGGCCGGTGCTGCCGATCCTGCTGCAGCCGGTGGCGGTGCCGTTTCGCCTGAAGCGCTTGCAGTACATCGACTTCACCGGCGAGCATGACGCGGCGTTCGACCAGTTGCTGGCCGCGCTCGACCTGGTGGTT
>CALBTN010000219.1 GCA_937967345.1 uncultured Rubrivivax sp.
CCGCGCGTCATCAGCATCTGCTTGCCGGTCTCGACGATCTCGATCAGCTTGGTCGGGTTGCTGTCGAGGTCGACCATGTTGCCGGCCTCCTTGGCCGCCTGGGTGCCGCTGTTCATCGCCACCGCCACGTCGGCCTGCGCCAGCGCCGGCGCGTCGTTGGTGCCGTCGCCGGTCATCGCCACCAGCCGGCCGGCGCCCTGGTGCTCGCGGATCAGCTTCAGCTTGGCCTCGGGCGTGGCCTCGGCCAGGAAGTCGTCGACTCCGGCCTCGGCGGCGATGGCCGCGGCGGTGAGGCGGTTGTCGCCGGTGACCATCACCGTCTTGATGCCCATGCGGCGCAGCTCGGCGAAGCGCTCCTTGATGCCGCCCTTGACGATGTCCTTCAACTCGACCACGCCCAGCACGCGCGCGGGCGCGGCGCCGCTGCATTCCGCCACCACCAGCGGCGTGCCGCCGCGGCGCGAGACATCGTCGACCTGCGCCTGCAGCGGTGCCGGAAAGCTGCCGCCGCCGTGCTGCACGTACTGGCGGATCGCCTCGGCCGCGCCCTTGCGCAGCTGCCGCGGTGCTTCACCGCTCGGGTGCAGGTCGACGCCGCTCATGCGCGTTTGCGCCGTGAAGTGCAGGAAGTGCGCGCCCAGCGCCGCAACGTCGCGCTCGCGCAGGTTGAAGCGGCGCTTGGCGAGCACGACGATGCTGCGCCCCTCGGGCGTCTCGTCGGCCAGCGAGGCCAGCTGCGCGGCGTCGGCCAGCTGCGCCTCGCTCACGCCGGGGGCCGGCAGGAAGGCGCTGGCCTGGCGGTTGCCCAGCGTGATGGTGCCGGTCTTGTCCAGCAGCAGCACGTCGACGTCGCCGGCGGCCTCGACCGCGCGCCCCGAGGTGGCGATGACGTTGGCCTGCATCATGCGGCTCATGCCGGCCACGCCGATGGCCGACAGCAGCCCGCCGATGGTGGTGGGGATCAGGCACACCAGCAGCGCGACCAGCACGGTCACGCTGACCACGGCACCCGAGCCCGACTGCGCCACCGCGAAGCCGGAAAACGGCCCCAGCGTGACGATCACCAGCAGGAATACCAGCGTCAGGCCGACCAGCAGGATGGTCAGCGCGATCTCGTTGGGTGTCTTCTTGCGGCTCGCGTTCTCGACCATCGCGATCATGCGGTCGACGAAGGTCTCGCCCGGGTTGACCGTCACGCGCACGACGATCCAGTCCGACAGCACGCGCGTGCCGCCGGTGACGGCCGAGAAGTCGCCGCCCGATTCGCGGATCACCGGCGCCGATTCACCGGTGATGGCCGATTCGTCGACCGAGGCGACGCCGTCGATGACCTCGCCGTCGGCGGGAATGGTCTCGCCGGCCTCGATCAGCACGACGTCGCCGCGCCGCAGCGCGTCGGCCTCGAGCGGGTGCCAGCGCATCTGCGTGCGCGCCGCGCCCTCGTGCCAGTCGCCTTCGAGCTTCTTCGCCCAGGTCTGCTTCTTCAGCCCGCGCAGGCTGGCCGCCTGCGCCTTGCTGCGGCCTTCGGCCAGCGCCTCGGCGAAGTTGGCGAACAGCACCGTGAACCACAGCCACAGCGCGATCGCCAGGATGAAGCCGGCGGGGGCCTCGCCGTTGCCGCCCAGCGCCTGGACGAACAGCACGCTGGTGAGCAGCGCGCCCAGATAGACCACGAACATCACCGGGTTGCGCCACTGCGCCTGCGGCGCGAGCTTGCGCAAGGCATCGCGCAGCGCTTCGCTCATCAGGGCCGGATCGAACAGGGTCAGGGCTTTTCGGTCGGACATGTCGGTTCCCCGTTACTTGGCCGCCGCCAGCGCGTCCAGCGCCAGGTTCAGGCGCAGCACGTGCACGCGCGGCTCGCCCAGCAGGCCGAGCACGCGGCCTTCGGTGTGCTGATCCACCAACGGCTGTAGCTGCGCGGCGTCGAGCGCGCGTGCGCGCGCCACGCGCGCGAGCTGCGCCCGCGCGTTGGCCACCGAGATGTGCGGGTCCAGCCCCGAGGCCGAGGCGGTGAGCGCATCCACCGGCACCCGCGCATCGGCCGCCAGCGCGTTGACCTTGCGATAGGCGGCGGCGCGCGCGGCGACCGCCTCGACCAGCGCGGGGTTCGTCGGCCCCTGGTTGCTGCCTGCCGACAGCGCGGCGTTGTACGGCGCCGCCACCGTCTTGCCGGGCTCGCGCGGGTCGGGGCCCTGGGTGGCGCTGGGGCGCGGGTGGAAGTAGCCATCGGCCTCGAACCACTGGCCGATCAGCGCCGAGCCGACCACGCTGCCGCCGCGCTCGATCAGGCTGCCGTTGGCCTGCTGCGGCAGCGCGAGCTGCGCCACGCCGGTGGTCAGTAGCGGATAGGCCACGCCGGTGAGCAGTGCGACGAAGACCGCGCCGCGCAGGCAAGGGCCGAGCAGGGCCGCCAGCGGCGAGCTGTCGGCCTGCGCGGCCGGGGCGGACAGGGGCAAGCTGTGCATTGGCGTATCGCTCATCAGGGTTGCAGCATCTGCAGCTGCTCGACGATCGGGCCCAGCGCCAGCGCGGGCAGGAAGGTCAGGCCACCCACCACCAGCACCACGAACACCAGCATGCCCATGAACAGCGGCGTGGCGGTGGGGAAGGTGCCGGGGCCGGCGGCGACGCTCTTCTTGGCCGCCAGCGAGCCGGCCACGGCCAGCATCGGCAGCAGCGTCAGGTAGCGCCCGGCGAGCATCGCCAGGCCGATGGTGGTATTGAAGAACGGCGTATTGGCGTTCAGGCCGGCAAAGGCCGAGCCGTTGTTGGCCGTGCCCGAGGTGTAGGCGTACAGCACTTCGGAAAAGCCATGCGCGCCGGGGTTGGCCAGGCTCGCGCCGGTATCCGGCCACACGCTGGCCAGCGCGGTGAAGCCCAGGATCGACGCCGGGTGCGCCAGCACCGACAGCATCACCAGCTTGATCTCGCGCGCCTCGATCTTCTTGCCCAGGAACTCGGGCGTGCGCCCGATCATCATGCCGGCGAGGAAGACGGTGAGGATGGCGTACTGGATCAGGTTGATGAAGCCCACGCCGTCGCCGCCGAAGACGCAGTTGAGCATCATCTGCGCCAGCGGCACCAGGCCGCCGATGGGCGTGAGCGAGTCGTGCATGGCGTTGACCGAGCCGGTGGTCGCGGCCGTGGTCGTCGTCACGAACAGCGCGGTGTCGGCGATGCCGAAGCGCAGCTCCTTGCCTTCCATGTTGCCGCCGGGCTGCGTCGCGCTCATCGCCTGATCGGCGCCGGCGCGCGCGAGCAGCGGGTTGCCGGCCTGCTCGGCGCTGAACACCAGCGCCAGGAAGCCGACGAACATCAGCAAGAAGGCGCCGAAGAACACCCAGCCCTGGCTGCGCCGGGCCAGCATCAGGCCGAAGCACACCGTCAGCGCCGACGGAATCAGCAGCATCGACAGGATGTGCAGCACGTTGGTCAGCGGCGTCGGGTTCTCGAAGGGGTGCGCGGCATTCATGCTGAAGAAGCCGCCGCCGTTGGTGCCGATGTGCTTGATCGTCTCGAAGCTCGCCACCGGCCCCAGCACGAGCTGCTGGCGCGCGCCTTCCAGCGTGGTCGCCACGGCCTGGCTGGCGAGGGTTTGCGGCATGCCCTGCCAGACGTAGACCAGCGACAGCACGAAGCACAGCGGCAGCATCACGCGCCACAGCACACGCATGAAGTCGACCCAGTAGTTGCCGATGTCGTGGCTGTCGGCACGCGCCAGCGCGCGGATGAAGCCGCCCGCCGCGGCGACGCCGGCCGTCGCGCCGCAGAACATCAAGAAGGTGATGGCCGCCATCTGCGTGGCGTTGGACAGGCTCGCCTCGCCGGCATACGACTGCCAGTTGGTATTGGTGATGAACGATGCGGCCGTGTTGAAGGCGAGGTCCGGCGCTTGCGCCGCGTTGCCCAGGCCGTTCAGCGGCAGCCAGCCCTGCACGCGCAACAGCAGGTAGCCCAGCGCCATCATCGCGGCGTTGGACAGCAGCAGCGCCAGCCCATAGCGCGCCCAGCCCATGCGCTCGGCCGGATCGACGCCCAGCACGCGGTACGACAGGCGCTCGAGCGCCCAATGGCCGCTGTCGTCGAAGCAGCGCGCCAGCCAGCGGCCCATCAGCAGTGCCAGGCCGGTCATGGCGGCCAGCACGAGCACGAATTCGGCGGTGATGAGTTGCATCGCCGCCCTCACAACCGCCGCAGGGCGATCGTCATGGCCGCCGTGGCGGCGAAGAAGGCGGCCCACAGGCCGATGTACAGCAGGTCTTGCATCGTGAGTTTTCTGGGTTCAGAACTTCTCGGGCCGCAACAAGGCGTAGCCGAGATAGATGAAAAGGCCCAGCGTGAAGCCGCTGGCCAGCCAGTAGATGAGGGTCAGCGTGCTCATCGGCACGCCCCGCAGGCCGGGGCCGCCGCGACGGCTGTTCGAGCGAAAGTCACCTTGGAAATCCTTTCGGTCCGTGGGCCGGGCGGGAAAGCGCCGCGCCAGGCCGGATCAGGCCGCGTCAAGCCTCGTTGGCGCCGGCCAGGCGATGCCGACGA
>CALBTN010000220.1 GCA_937967345.1 uncultured Rubrivivax sp.
AGCGTGCTCAGGCAACGGCGCGCCACACCCGCGCCCAGGTCGGCGGCCAGCCAAACCTCGCGCCCCGCCGGGTCGCGCGCCAGCACCAGCGCGAAGGCCGCCACCTCGCCATCGGCCACCAGCGGCGCGCAGCCGTGCAGCGCGCGGCCGTCGAAGCGCGGCGGCTCGGACCAGTTCGCTTCGTCCAGCGGCGCGGCCAGCGTGGCCGGCTCGCCGCGCGCGATGCGCGCCAGCCAGCGCTGCTGCTGCGCCGCGTCGGCGCCCAGCAGCAGCACCTGCGCGGCGAGGTACATCGTCGACGCCAGCGGCAGCGGCGCGAGCTGGCGCCCGGCCTCCTCGGCCGCGATGCACAGCTCGAGCGCGCCCAGGCCGTTGCCGCCGCAGCCTTCGGGCAGCATCAGCGCGGTGGTGCCCAGCTGCACCAGGCCCTGCCAGGCAGCGGCATCGCGGCTTGCACCGCCTTCCAGCATGCGCCGCGCCGCGGCCAGCGGCACGCGCTCGCGCAGGTAGCGGCGCAGTGCATCGCGCAACTGCTGCTGGTCGTCGGAGAAATCGAAGTTCACGGCCTCTTCGCGTCTCAACGACCCTCGACCAGCTCGCGCAGCAGGTGCGCGCTCGTGTCGCCCACCAGTTCGGCGCGCAGGTAGACCCGCTCGGTGAAGCACCAGGCGCCGTCGATCAGCGCCAGCCGATCCTGGTAGCGCCCGCTGGCCACCAACTGCAGCGCATAGCCGGGCGCGGCCTGGATCACCGTCCACTGCGACAGGCAGCCGGCGCTGCGCCCGTCGTCGGCCAGTTCGATGATCGGGTTGTTGATCAGGTGGCGCGTGCGCGGCTGGCCGTCGTACAGCCGCACCCACTGCTGCCACATCGCGACGATCTGGTCGGCGCCGCTGATGCGCCGGCCGCCGACGACCACCGCGCCGTGGTCGAACAAGCGCGCCGCCGCGAGCAGATCGCCGTCGTCGAAGTGCATCGCATAGCGATACAGCAGGTTGGGGATCGCGATCGCGGGCTGGGTCATCACCATCGAGTCCAGTCAACGGCGGCACGGCCGCGCCGGCCAAGCCGGTCGCACCAAAGGCGGCGGGTGCGCGGGCGCGTGATCAGGCCGCGCGCCCGCGCCACGGCCGCGGATCAATAGTGCACGCCCTTCATCAGCTGCACCAGCGCCACCTGCTCGGAGGTCGGCTCGGGCTTTTCCTTGGCCTTCTCGGTCTTGTCGGCCTTGATGAACTTGCTCTCGTCGAACATGCGGAAGATGATGTTCATCAGCACGACGTGGATCTTCGGCGCGAACACGTTGAGGATCAGCTGCAGCCGGCCGTTGCCGGTGGCCACGCGCGAATGCTTGTTGATCAGCGCGTCGACGAACATGTCGGCGGCTTCCTCGATCGTGAGTGCCGGCGCGTAGTCATAGGCCTTGGTCGGCGCGATCATCTCGGTACGCACCAGCGGCATGTTGATGTTGCAGAAGTGCACGTTGCGGTCGGCGTACTCGGTCTCGGCGCAGCGCGAGAAGCCCTCCAGCGCCGACTTGCTCGCCACGTAGGCCGAGAAGCGCGCCGGCGGGCCGATCACGCCCATCGACGAGATGTTGATGATGTGCCCGCTCTTGCGCTCGCTCATGCCCGGCAGCACGCGCAGGGTGCAGCGCAGCGCCGAGTAGTAGTTGAGCTGCATCGTGCGCTCGAAGTCGTGGAAGCGGTCGTACGAATGCTCCACCGCGCGGCGGATCGAGCGCCCGGCGTTGTTCACCAGGATGTCGACGCGGCCGTGGTCGGCGATGACCTGGTCGATGAACTTGTCGCAGTCGTTCAGGTCGGTCAGGTCGACCGCGTAGGTGTGGCACACGCCGCCGGCTTCGACGATCGACTGCTTGGCCGCCTCGAGCTTGTCCAGCGTGCGCCCGCAGATCACCACGATCGCCCCGGCGCCGGCCACGCGCTGCGCGATGCCCAGGCCGATGCCCGAGCCGCCGCCGGTGATGACGACCACCTTGTCGCGCACGTTGCCCTCGAGGGTCTTGTCGATGAACAGCTCGGGGTCGAGGTTGCGCTCCCAGTAGTCCCACACGCGCCCGGCATACGCCGGCAGGCGCGGCACCTCGATGCCGCTGCCCTTGAGCGCCTTTTCGGTCATGCGCCGGTCATAGCGCGTGTCCCACGACGAGAACAGCGTCGCGTCCGACGGCATGCCCACGCTGTCCAGCACCGCGGCCATCAGGCGCTTCACCGGCGGCAGCTTGCCCAGCATCGAGGCCATGCCGCTGGGCATGAAGGAGAACGCCTTCAGGTCCAGCCGCACGCCGAAGCGCGGCCCGTGCGCGGCCTCGGCGAAGATGTTGAGCATCTCGCCCGAGCTGTAGTGGTCGGGGTTGGTGAGGTGGAAGGTCTCGCCGTCGAAGTTGTCCTTGTGCGCGATGTGGTCCAGCGCGGCGGCGACGTAGTCCACCGGCACGATGTTGAAGCGCCCCGACTCGATGCCCAGCAGCGGAATCCACTGCGGCAGCATGCGGCGCAGCTTTTGCAGCAGCTTGAAGCTGTAGTAAGGGCCGTCGATCTTGTCGATCTCGCCGGTCTGGCTGTGGCCGACCACCGAACCCGGGCGGTAGATGCGCCAGGGAATCTTGCACTCCTTGCGCACGATGGCTTCGGCCTCGTGCTTGGACGCGAAGTACGGGTGCACCAGGTTCTCGGCCTCGTCGAACATGTCCTCGCGGAAGGTGCCCTTGTACAGGCCGCTGACCGCGATCGAGCTGACATGGTGGAAGGCCTTGGCGCCCATCGCGCCGGCTGCGCGCACCGCATGGCGCGTGCCGTCGACGTTGGCCGCGTGCTGCTCGTCGGCACCGCTCTTCAGGTCGTAGATCGCCGCGACATGGAAAAAGTGGCCGATGTTGCCCTTCAGGCGCTTCAGGTCGGCCGCCGACAGCCCCAGGTCGGGCTGGGTCAGGTCGCCGCTGACCGCGGCCAGCCGGCCTTCGCGGCCGGGAAAGCGCGCCTTCAGCCGCTCGAAGCGCGCCTGCGAAGCTGGACGCACCAGCACGTGCACCGTGCCTTCGCGCTCGAGCAGCCGCTCGATCAGGTTGCGGCCGACGAAACCGGTGCCACCGGTGACGAATGCATCCATGAGTTGTCTCCGTGAGTTGGATGTTGGACGGTGCGAGTCGCGCACTCTGGCTGGGGGAACGGGTTGCGCCATCGGCCGAACGGACGAGTGCGCGGCGGGGGTGCAGCAGCGCATCGTCCGTTTGCGGGTCGCCGCGCGGGGGGCTGCGCTTCAATCATCGCTCATGTCTGCCTTCGCAATCACCGGCAGCGCCTCCGGCATCGGCGCATCCACCCGGCAGCGGCTCGAAGCTGCCGGCCATCAGACCATTGGCATCGACCTGCGCGGCGCCGATCTGGCGGCCGACCTGTCCACGGCCGAAGGCCGCGGCGAGGCGGCGGCCCGGCTGCTCGAGCGCTGCGGCGGGCGCCTGGATGGCCTGGTGCTGTGCGCCGGCCTCGGCCCGCAGGTCAGCGACGCCACCAAGATCGTCGAGGTCAACTACTTCGGCGTGGTCGCGCTGCTCGACGCGCTGTTGCCGGCGCTGCAGCGCGGCAGCGCGCCGGCGGCGGTGGTGGTGTCGTCGGTGGCCTCGACCCAGATCGTGTGGGACAAGAATCCGCTGGGCAGCGCGCTCGAAGCCGGCGACACCGAGCGCTGGCACGCGGCGCTGGCCGCTGCCGGCGAGCGCGCCGGCCACCTGGCCTATGCCGGCTCGAAGAACGCGGTGACAGTGGCGGTGCGCCGCCGCGTGCTCGCCTGGGCCGAAGCCGGCGTGCGCCTGAACACGGTCGCGCCCGGCGCGGTGGAAACCCCGCTGCTGCAAGCCGGCATGGCCGATCCGCGCTACGGCAAGGCCATCGCCGAGTTTCTCGGCCCGATGGGCCGGCGCGCCCGGCCCGAGGAGATCGCGACCGCGATCACCTTCTTGCTCGGTCCCGACGCCAGCTACGTGCACGGTACCCAGCTCACGATCGACGGCGGCGTGGACGCACAGACTCGGCCCACCGCGTTCTGACACGGCAAGCGCGGCCGCGCCGTCGGGCGCTGGCCCCTGCGCAAGCCGCGCGCGCCGGCCGGCGCAGCAGCCGGCTGGCGCGACACGAAACCCGCCGCGCTCACGCCTTCTTCGCCTGCTGAGCCGCCACGGCCAGCCGCCCGGGGCCCTGGCCGCCATGCTCGAGCGTGGCACGCACGGTGTCGCGGATCGCCGCGGCCAGATCGTCCGGGCCGTAGCCCAGCGCTTCCATCGCCGGCAGCGGGTCGATGAAGAACGGCTGGGTCTGCCAGCGGATCATGTCCTCCGGGTCGTAGCCGGCTTCCTTGCCGGCGGCGGCGAGATCGCGCTTTTGGCCGTCGACCGCGCGCAGCGCCTCGTCCAGCGGCTTGTCGGCAAAGCGCCGCTGCAGGCCCAGCGCGTCGGCAAACAGCTGGTAGATCTCGGCGTAGCGCAGGTTGTGGCCACCGATCGGAAAGTTGCGATGGCCGTCCAGCCGTTCGCAGGCGCCGGCCGCCGCCTGCGCGACCTGGTGCGCGGTGACGCAGGCCGAGCCGCCGCCGAACACCGGCATGGTTTCGGCGTTGGCGCGCAGGTTGTCGATGTAGAAGCCCCACAGCGTGCCGCGCCCCGGTGCGGCACCGAAGATGTACGGCAGCTCGAGCACGCCCACCGCCAACTCGTCGCCGGCCAGCTGCCGCGCCAGTTCGGCCTGCTCGCGCCGCGCCAGCGGGTAGGCATTGCGTTCGCAGATGCGCAACTGCGGGAAGATGCGGTCGATCGCGGTGTAGTACGAGCCGAAGATCACCAGCCGCGGCACCCGCGCCGCCTTCATCAGCGGCACCAGCCGGCGCATCGGCTCGACGTTGGCGCGGCGGAAACCCTCGATCGCCGGCGGGTCGTAGACGGTGCGCCCGTCAGTGCCGGCGGCGTGGATCAGCGCGCCGGCGCCCGCCAGCAGCGCCGACACCTCGGCGTCGGACGCGGTGTCCACGTTCATCACCACGCTGCGCACCTGCGGCGGCATCGACCCCGGCGCGGGCTCCTCCAGCCCGACCGCCACGACTTCGTGACCGCGCGCCAGCAGCTCGGCGGTGGTGAACCAACCCAAGAAACCCGTGCCGCCGATCATGACGATGCGCATGACGATCCTCCTGCCGTTGTGGATGCGAGCCAGCTCAAAGAATAGGGCATGCGCCGCCCCGGCGGCAATGCGCAGCGCCCCGCTCAGCGGCGCCGCGCCGGCCGGATGGCGCGGACGAGCCCGCCGCGCGGCGTGGTGCCCGGGCTTCAGCGCCCCTCGAAGCGCGGCTTGCGCTTGTCGACGAAGGCCTGCATGCCCTCTTTCTGGTCGCGCGTGGCGAACAGCAGCTGGTTGGCCTTGCGCTCCAGCGCCAGCGCGGTCTCGAGCGACGCATCGACACCGGCCAGCACCACTTCCTTGATCTGCTGCGCGGCCAGCGGCGGCATCGCCGCGATGCGCTGCGCCAGCTTCAGCGCGTGCGCCAGCACCTCGGCGTCGGGCACCACGTCGCTGACCAGCCCCATCGCCTGGGCTTCGCGCGCGGCCACCGGCGCGCCGGTCAGCAGCATCTTCATCGCGTTGAACTTGCCCACCGCGCGCACCAGCCGCTGCGTGCCGCCGATGCCCGGCATGATGCCGATGCGGATCTCGGGCTGCGCGAAGCTGGCGCCCTCGCCGGCCACGATGATGTCGCAGTGCATCGCCAGCTCGGCGCCGCCGCCGAAGGCGTAGCCGCACACCGCGGCGATCACCGGCTTCGGGCAATGCTGGATCGGCGCCCACACGCGCTCGGTGTGGCGCTCGAGGATCACGATCGGGTCGGCTTCGAGCAGACTCTTGATGTCGCCGCCGGCGGCAAACACCGTGTCGCCGCCGGTGAGCACGATGCAGCGCACGCTGTCGTCGGTCGACAGCTGCGTGAAGGCCTGCGACAGCTGCGCCTGCAGGCTCAGGCTCAGGGCGTTGGTCGCCTCGGGCCGGTTCAGGCGCACCACGGCCACGCCCTCGGCCGGGGTTTCGATCAACACTTCGGCGGGGCTGCTGTGGGTCACGCGGATTCCTGGATGCGGCACGGCCGCATGCTGCGCCGCGCCATGGTTCGATGGTGGCCTCATGGTCGACGCCCACCCATGCAGCAACATCGTCTATTTGGACGTGGGCGGCGCACGCTCGCCCCCTAGACTGCCTCGGCATGAGTGAACGAGCCAACCCCTCCCGCGTGGTGCTGGTCACCGGCGGCACCAAGGGCATCGGCCGCGGCATCGCCGAGGCCTTTCTCGCCGCGGGCGACCGCGTCGTCGTGTGCGCACGCCAGCAGCCCGAGTCCTTGCCCAGCGCCGGCGGCGCAAGCGCCGACTTCGTCGCCTGCGACGTGCGCGACGTCGACGCCATCAAGGCGCTCGTGGCCACCATCGTCGAGCGCCACGGCGCGCTCGACGTGCTGATCAACAACGCCGGCGGCAGTCCCTCGGCCGAGGCCGCCACGGCCAGCCCGCGCTTCCACGAAGGCGTGCTGCGGCTGAACCTGATCGCGCCGCTGAACATCGCGCAGGCCGCCAATGCGCAGATGCAACGCCAGGCCGCAGGCGGCGTCATCGTCTTCATCGGCAGCATCAGCGCGCTGCGCCCGTCGCCGCTGACCGCCGCCTACGGCGCGGCCAAGGCCGGTGTGCTCAGCCTGGTCGGCTCACTGGCGGTGGAGTGGGCGCCCAAGGTGCGCGTGGTCGCGGTCAGCCCGGGCCTCGTGCGCACCGAGCAATCGCACCTGCACTACGGCGACGACGCCGGCATCGCCGCGGTCGGTGCCACCATCCCGGTCGGGCGCATGGCGGAGCCGGCCGACATCGGCAACGCCTGCGTGTGGGTGGCGTCGCCCGCGGCTTCGTATTTCAGCGGCAGCAACCTGCTGCTGCACGGCGGCGGCGAGCGCCCGGCCTTCCTCGACGCCGCCAAGACCACCACCGAACCCACCGCGCCAAAGACGGGAGCTGCCCATGGCTGAACCGGCATGGATGAACGACGTGCGCAAGCTCGTCGGCAAGGAGTACGGCCGCGTCTACGCCTGGGACGCGGTCAATGCACCGATGATCCGCCACTGGTGCGAGATCATGGGCATCGACAACCCGCGCTACGCCAAGCTGGCGCCGGCAACGATGCTGCAGGTGTGGTGCCTGGAAGGCCCGACGCAGAACAACTACCCGCCGGGTTCGACCACCGAGAACCCCTACGAGGCGCTCAAGCTGATCGAGGCGCAGGGTTATGCGTCGGTGGTGGCGGTGAACTCCGACCTCGAGTTCGAGCGTGAGCTGCGGCTGGACGAGCGCATCTACTACTCGACCCGGCTCGACTCGATCGGCGAGCAAAAGACCACCGGGCTGGGCACCGGCTGGTTCGTCACGCTGATCATGACTTACTACTCGCAGCGTGATGGGCAGGCCGACGAGAAGGTCGGACAGCAGCTGTTTCGCGTCTTCAAGTTCAAGCCGGCACAGGCCGCGCCCGTGGCCAAGCCCGCGGCCGAAGCCGCCGCACCGCCCAAGGTCAAGCGCCCGGCACCGGGCATGAGCGATGACACGCGCTTCTTCTGGGACGGCGCGCGCGAAGGCAAGCTGCTGATCCAGCGCTGCAAGGCCTGCGGCACGCTGCGCCACCCGCCGGGCCCGGTGTGCACCGCCTGCCACAGCTTCGAATGGGACACCGTGCAGTCCAAGGGGCTGGGCACGATCTACTCCTTCGTCGTCATGCACTACCCCGAGGTGCCGCCCTTCGCATACCCGAACCCGGTGGCACTGGTCGAGCTGGACGAAGGCACGCGGCTGGTGGCGCAACTGGTGGGCGCCGAGCCGGGCAAGATCGCGATCGGCCAGCGGGTGCAGGTCGAGTTCGCCACCTTCGACACCGCCGACGGCGCCGACATCGCGCTGCCGCAGTTCCGCGCGGTGAAAGCCTAGAGCCCGGCGATGGACTTCAACTACACCGAAGACCAGCAGGCTTTCGCCGACAGCGCACGTGCGCTGTTCGCCGACGCCTGCAGCGACGACGCGCTGCGCGCACACGACGCCGGCAGCGAGCCCTTCATGCAGGGCCTGTGGCGCCAGTGCGTGGACACCGGGCTGCACGGCATCGTCATCGGCGAGGCGCACGGCGGCCTGGGTCTGGGCATGACCGATCTGATGGCGGTGCTCGAGCAGCAAGGCCAGGCGCTGGCGCTGGTGCCGCTGGCCGAACACCAACTGGCCGCGCAGGCGGTGGCGCTGTTCGCCCCGGCGCTGGCGGGCGCGGTGCTGGACGACGCCGCCAGCGGCGCGTCGCTGCTGACGCTCAGCCTGGACGGCCTGCACGCCGCGCGCGGCCTGGCGCTGACGCTGCAGCGCGACGGCGGCGCGCTGGTGCTGAACGGCAAGGCCGCGGCGGTGCCGCTGGCCGCGCAGTCGGATCGGCTGCTGCTGCCAGCGCTGCTCGACGGCCAGCCGCGGCTGGTGCTGGTCGACCCCAGCGCCGCCGCTATCCGCCTGGAGCACGGCCGCAGCCAGCACCACCTGGCGGTCGCCGACCTGCACGCCGACACGGTGCGGCTCGACGCCGCCGCGCTGCTCGACGAGAGCGCGCTGGGCTGGCTGCAACCGCGCTGCCTGGCCGCCGTCGGCGCACTGCAGCTCGGCGTGTCGGCCGGGCAGCTCGCGCGCACGGTGGACTACATCAGCCAGCGCAAGCAGTTCGGGCGTGTGATCGGCAGCTTCCAGTTGGTGGCTGGGCAGATGGCCGACGGCAAGATCGCGGTCGAGGCGCTGCGCTCGGCGCTGTCGCAACTGGTCTACCGCCTCGATGCCGGCCTCGGCGCGGCGCCGCAGGCGCTGGCGGTCAAGGTGCTGGCGGCGCAGGCCGCGCACCTGGTGGGCCACAAGGCGCAGCACGTGCACGGCGGCATGGGCGTGGACCTGACCTACCCGATCCACCGCTACTTGTACTGGAGCCGCGCGCTGGCCTTCACCCACGGCGGCGCCGAGCAGGCCCTGGCGCTGCTCGGCGACTGGATCGCCGAGCACGATCAGCTCGGCTGGAAATACGACCGGCCGGAAGACACCGGCCCGGCAAGCACCACAGGAGCCGCACATGCGCTTCGATGAACTCCGCGTCGGCACCGCGTTGCCGCCGCTGGCCATCCCGATCACCGTGCAGCTGATCGCCGGCGGTGCGATCGCCACGCGCGACTACTTCGCCGGCCACTACGACAAGGACGCCGCGAACGCGCTGGGCTCGCCACACGTGTTCATGAACATCCTGACCACCAGCGGCCTGGTGCAGCGCTATGTCGAAGGCTGGGCCGGACCCGACTGCGAGTTCAAGGCGGTGAAGATCAAGCTCGGCGCGCCCAACTACCCCGGCGACACCATGACCTTCAGCGGCGAGGTGGTCGCGCTGGACACGGCGGCCAAGGTGGCCGAAGTCAAGCTCGCGGGCGCCAATTCGATGGGCAACCACGTCACCGGCACGGTGCGCGTGCGTCTGCAGTGAGGGCCACGGCATGAGCACACCCGCGATCATTCCCGGCCGCACCGCGATCGCCGGCCTGGGCGTCACCGAGTTCAGCAAGAACTCGGGCCGCACCGAACTGCGCCTGGCGATGGAGGCGATCCACGGCGCGCTGAACGACGCCGGCATCGCGCCGGCCGAGGTCGACGGCTTCGTCTCGTACTCGATCGACAAGGTGCCCGAGTACGAGATCGCGCGGCTGCTGGGCGCGCGCGAAGTCACCTTCTTCTCGCAGATCCCGCACGGCGGCGGCGCCGCCTGCGCGCCGGTGCTGCACGCGGCAATGGCAGTGGCCACCGGCATCGCCAAGACCGTGGTCGTGTACCGCGCGATGAACGAGCGCAGCTGGTACCGCTTCGGCAGCGGCAGCTACGGCTTTGCCTCGACGCCGATCTTCGAGAACGTGAACTTCGGCTGGTACATGCCGCACGGCTTTCACACGCCGTCGGCCTGGGTGGCGATGTTCGCGCGGCGCTACATGCACGCCTATGGCGCCACCAGCGAGGACTTCGGCCGCGTCTCGGTGGCGGTGCGCGACTTCGCCGCCACCAACCCGGCCGCGTTCTTCTACGGCAAGCCGATCACGCTCGAAGAGCACCAGGCCAGCCGCTGGATCTGCGAGCCGCTGCGCTTGCTCGATTGCTGCCAGGAAAGCGACGGTGCGGTGGCGATGGTGATCACCAGCGCCGAGCGCGCGCGCGACCTGAAGGCCAAGCCGGTGCTGATCCGCGGCGGCGCGCAGGGCATCGCGCCGGGCCAGCAGATCATGACCTCGCTGTACCGCGACGACATCACCGGCCTGCCCGAGATGGGGCTGGTGGCGCGCCAGCTGTGGCAACAAAGCGGGCTGACCCCGGCCGACATCCAGACCGCGGTGATCTACGACCACTTCACGCCCTTCGTGCTGCAGCAGCTCGAGGAGTTCGGTTTCTGCGAGCGCGGGCAGGCCAAGGACTTCGTGCGCGCCGGCCACCACGCGCGCGGCGGCAAGCTGCCGATCAACACCCACGGCGGCCAGCTCGGCGAGGCCTACATCCACGGCATGAACGGCATCGCCGAAGGCGTGCGCCAGGTGCGCGGCACGGCGGTCAACCAGGTGGCCGGGGCGCGCAACGTGCTGGTCACCGCCGGCACCGGCGTGCCCACCAGCGGCCTGATCCTCGGCGCGGAATGAGCGGCCCATGTTCATCGACCTGACCCCCGAACAGCACGCGCTGCGGCGCGAGGTGCGCGACTATTTCCAGGCCTTGATGACGCCCGAGCTGCGGCTGGCGATGCGCGGCGCCGAAAGCGGCGACAGCTACAAGCAGCTGGTGCGGCAGATGGGCAAGGACGGCTGGCTCGCGGTGGGCTGGCCCAAGGCCTACGGCGGGCGCGGCTACGCCGGCACCGAGCAGCTGATCTTCTTCGAGGAAGCCAACATCGCCGGTGCGCCGCTGCCTTTCGTCACCATCAGCACGGTCGGCCCGGCGCTGATGGAACACGGCACCGACGCCCAGAAGCAGCGCTTCCTGCCCGGCATCGCCGCCGGCGAGATCCACTTCGCGATCGGCTACTCCGAGCCCGAGGCCGGCTCCGATCTTGCAACGCTGAAGACCACCGCGCGGCTCGAGGGCGACGAGTTCATCGTCAACGGCAACAAGCTGTGGACCTCGGGCGCCGAGGCCGCCGACTTCGTCTGGATGGCCGCGCGCACCGACCCCGAGCGCGCGCGCCACCTGGGCATCTCGCTGCTGATCCTGGACACCAAGCTGCCGGGGTTTTCGCACACGCTGATCCCCACGGTGGGCAACACCACCGCGGCCACCTACTACGACAACGTGCGCGTGCCGCGCGACATGCTGGTCGGTGAGCTGCACGGCGGCTGGAAGCTGATCACCGCGCAGCTCAACCACGAGCGGCTCGGCCTGGGCGCCTGGGCCGACAAGGTGTTCGCGCCGTTCCAGCGCGTGCTGGCCTGGGCCAAGGCGGCCGACGAATCCGGCCAGCGGGCGATCGACCAGCCCTGGGTGCGCCGGGCGCTGGCCGACTGCTACACCCGGCTCGAAGCGCAGCGCACACTGAATTTCCGCATCGCCTCCGACGTCGAGGCCGGGCGCATGGACGTGGCGCTGGCTTCCACCGCCAAGGTCTACGGCTCGGAGACCGTGCTCGAGGTGCTGCGGCTGCTGATCGAGGTGGTCGGCGCCGGCGCGCTGGTGCGCGGCGGCTCGGCGGCGTCGGCGCTGCAGGGCGAGTTGGAGTACGACGTGCGCGCCGCGACCATCTCGACCTTCGGCGGCGGCACCAACGAGTTGCAGCGCGAGCTGATCGCGCAGTTCGGCCTGCAGATGCCGCGCCCGGTGCGCTGAAGGAGTCCGCGTCCATGTCCGCAGTGCCGCCCGCCTCCACCCCAGCCAGCACCCCCAGCGCCGCCATCGTGCCGCGCGAGGTCACGCAGGCCAAGCTCGACCGCCGCAGCGCGATCGCCGGCAAGTACCGCGCCAGCTCGGGCTTCACCATGGCCGACCTGCTCGAGCAGCGCACGCGCGAGCACGGCCAGCGCCCGCTGCTGCACTGCGGCGAGCGCAGCTGGAGCTACGCACAGGGCAACGCCGAGGCCAACCGCGTCGCGCATGCGCTGCGCAGCCTGGGCATCCGGCGCGGCGACGTGGTCGCGCTGGCGATGGAAAACCGCCCCGAGTTCTTCTTCACCTGGTTCGGCCTGGCCAAGCTCGGTGCGGTGGTGGCCTTCCTCAACACCCATATCGGCGGGCGCGCACTGGCGCATGCGCTGCAGGCGGTGCAGGCCAAGGTGGCGATCGTCGGCGACGAATGCCTGGCCGCCTTCGACGCCGACGAGGTGCGCGGCAAGCTGCCGCTGTGGCGCTGGCCCGATGCCGAGCGCCCGGCCAGCGACGCGCTGCGCGCGCTGGCCGACGACCGCGCCTGCGACGCCGCGCGCAGCGCCGACAACAGCGACCCGCCGCCGTCGCTGCGCGCCGGACTCAGCGCCGGCCAGACCGCGGTGTACATCTTCACCTCGGGCACCACCGGCTTGCCCAAGGCGGCGATCATCAGCCACGCGCGCTGGCTGATGACCGGCGAGGTCATGGCCGAAACCATGGCCATCGGTGCCGACGACTGCTTCTACACCTTCTTGCCGCTGTACCACGGCGCGGCGTCGATCTCGGCCGGCGCGACCTCGCTGTTCGCCGGCGCCGCGCTGGCGCTGCGGCGCAAGTTCAGCCGGCGCGAGTTCTGGGCCGACGTGCGCCGCTACCACGCCACCGCCTGCCAGTACGTCGGCGAGATCTGCCGCTACCTGCTGTCCGAACCGGCGCGCGCCGACGACCGCCAGCACAGCCTGCGCAAGATGGTCGGCGCGGGTTTGTCGGCCGAGACCTGGCAGCGCTTCGTCGAGCGCTTCGGCGAGCTCGACATCTACGAAGGCTGGGGCGCCACCGAGGCGAATGCCAACACCATCAACGTCGACAACCGCGTCGGCTCGTGCGGGCGCATCCCCTATTGGGACAAGACCAACCTGCGGCTGGTGCGCTACGACGTCGAGACCGACTCGCACCCGCGCGACGCCGCCGGCAAGTTGATCGTGTGCCAACCGGGCGAAGTCGGCGAGGCCATCGGCCGCGCCCACTTCGATCCCGAGATCATCGCCGCGCGCTTCGAGGGCTACACCTCGGCCGCGGCCACCGAGTCCAAGCTGCTGCGCGACGTGTTCGAGCCGGGCGACGCCTGGTGGTCGTCGGGCGACCTGCTGCGCTACGACGAGGACGGCTACTGCTGGTTCGTCGACCGCATCGGCGACACCTTCCGCTGGAAGAGCGAGAACGTCTCCACCACCGAGGTCGGCGACGCCTTCGCCGACCTGGACGGCGTCGAATCCGTCACCGTCTACGGCGTGCAGGTGCCGGGCACCGAAGGCCGCGCCGGCATGGCCGCGGTGGTGATGCAGGACGGCCGGGCCTTCGATGCCAGCGCCTTCTACGAGCGTGCCGCCGAGCGGCTGCCGCGCTACGCGATGCCGATCTTCGTGCGCGTGCCGGGGGCGGCCGACATGACCACGACCTACAAGCTGCGCAAGGTCGACCTGCAGCGCCAGGGCTACGACGCCGCGCAGGTGGCTGACCCGCTGTACGTGCGCGACGACACGGCGCGGCGCTACGTGCCGCTGACCCCGGAGGCGGTGCAGCGCGCGCTGGCCGCTTGACCATGGGCGAGGTGCAAGCCCCCGCGCGCAGGCCGCGCGCCAGTGCGCCGCTCGAGTACCCGCTGAGCGCGCCGCCGGCCGACGGCTCGGTGGTCGAGGTCGCCGACGGCGTGCTGTGGGCGCGCCTGCCGATGCCGATGGGGCTGGACCACATCAACGTCTACTTGCTGCGAGGCCGCACCGGCTGGACCCTGATCGACACCGGCTTGCCCACCGCCGAGTCGCGCGCGCTGTGGGAGACGATCGCCGCGCGGCACCTGGGCGGCTTGCCGATCGTCAGCCTGGTCTGCACCCATTTCCACTACGACCATGCCGGTCTGGCGGCCTGGCTGACCGAACGCTTCGGCGTGGCCTTGCACATGACGCAGGGCGAGTTCCTCACCATGCGGCTGCTCGGTGCCACCCTGCCCGACCCGGTGCCGCACGAGCTCGAGCGCCACTACCGCGGCGCCGGGCTCGACGCCGAGCAGCGCCAGCGCGTGTTCCAGGTGCTGCGCAGCGACCCCTTCGTGCCGCCGCGCCAGGGCGACTACGTGCGCCTGCGCGGCGGCGACGTGCTCACGATCGGCCGGCGCCGCTGGCAGGTGCTGATCGGCGAGGGCCACTCGCCCGAACACGCCTGCCTGTACTGCGCCGAAGACCGGCTGCTGATCGCCGGCGACCAGCTGCTGCCGCGCATCAGCTCCAACATCCTGGTGCCGGCGCACGAGCCCGAGTCCAACCCGCTGGCGCTGTGGCTGGACTCGCTGCAGCGGCTCGAACAGCTGGCGCCCGACACGCTGATCCTGCCGTCGCACCAGGGGGTGTTTCGCGGCCTGCACGCGCGCACCGCCGAGCTGCGCGAGCACCACCGCCAGCAACTGGACACGCTGCGCCGCTTCGTCGCCGAAGGCGGCGAGTGCAGCGCGCAGCAGGCGATGCGCGGCCTGTTCCCCAAGCTGCGCAGCAGCTTCGACGAGATGCTGGCGCTGGGTGAAACCATCGCCCACCTGAGCTGGCTGCGCCACGACGGCGCGCTGCAGCGCCGGCTCGACGCCGACGGCGTGTACCGCTTCTCGGCCAGCGCCGATCAACCCACCGCGGAGGCCCACTGGTGAGCGCGAGCGATTTGGACACCTTCAGGGCCGACACCGCGGCCTGGCTCGAAGCAAACTGCCCGGCGCCGATGCGCACGCCGATCAGCAGCCCCGAGATGCTGTGGAGCAGCGCGCACAACGTCTTCATCAGCGACGAGCAGCGGCTGTGGTTCGAGCGCGCGCGCGACCGCGGCTGGTTCGCGCCGGGCTGGCCGCTGCAGTACGGCGGCGGCGGGCTGAATGCGCAGCAGCAGCGCGTGCTCGACGAGGAGATGCTGCGCCTGGGCTGCCGCCAGCCGCAATACAACCTGGGCATCTGGATGCTCGGGCCGGTGCTGCTGGAACTGGGCAGCGACGAGCAAAAGGCCGAGCATCTGCCGCCGATGGCGCGCGGCGAGCGCCGCTGGTGCCAGGGCTTCTCGGAGCCGAACGCCGGTTCGGATCTGGCCAGCCTGCGCACCAGCGCGGTCCGCGACGGCGACGACTTCATCGTCAACGGCCAGAAGATCTGGACCTCCTACGGCGACCTGTCCGACTGGATGTACGCGCTGGTGCGCACCGACCCGCAGGCCAAGAAGCAGCAGGGCATCAGCTTCATCCTGATCGACATGCGGGCACCCGGCGTCAGCGTGCGCCCGATCGAGCTGATCAGCGGCAAGTCCACCTTCAGCGAGGTCTTCTTCGACAACGTGCGCGTGCCGGTGCGCCAGCTGGTCGGCGGGCTCAACCAGGGCTGGTCGGTGGCGAAGAAGCTGCTCGAGCACGAGCGCGCGGCGATGTCCAAGTTCAGCGAGGGCGGCGCGCCGTCGCACGAGCCGCTGTCGGTGGCCGCGAGCTACCTGGCCGACGCCGAGCCGGTGTGGCGCGACCGCCTGGCCGGCGCGATGATGGACGAGCGCGCGTTCGCGCTGACGATGCGCCGCATGCACGAGATGATCCACGCGCGCGAGGATGTCACGGGTGTGTCCGCGATCATGAAGCTGACGCAGACCGAGCAGGAGGTGGCCAAGTACGAACTGCTGCAGCAGATCATGGGCCAGCGGGCCTTAAGCTGGGAGGGCGAGGCCTTCAGCACCGACGAACACGACATGTGCCGGCTGTGGCTGTACACCAAGACCTACACCATCGGCGGCGGCACCTCCGAGATCCAGCTCAACCTGATCGCCCAGCGCGTGCTGGGCCTACCCAAGTGAGGGCGCGAGCGTGAGCCTCCTGCTGAACGACGAACAGCGCATGCTGCGCGACAGCGCCGCCGAGTTCCTCGGCGCGCGTTCCCCGATCGCCGCCTTGCGCAAGCTGCGCGACACGCGCGACGCGCGCGGCTACGACGAGGCGCTGTGGCGCGAGATCGCCGAGCTCGGCTGGCCGGCCGCGGTGCTGCCCGAGGCGCACGGCGGCTTAGGCATCGGCTGGGCCGGGCTGGGCGCAGTGTTCGAGCAGACCGGCCGCACGCTGGCGGCCACGCCGCTGCTGTCCACCGTGGTGCTGGGCGCCGGGCTGATCGAGCGCTTGGGCAGCGAAGCACAACGCGAGCACTGGCTGGCGCGCATCGCCGCAGGCCAGACCGTGCTCGCGCTGGCGCTGGACGAGACGCCGCGCCACGACCCCACGCGCATCGCCACGCGCGCGCGGCGCAGCGGCAGCGGCTGGCGGCTCGACGGCGAGAAGTGGTTCGTGCTCGACGGCCACGTCGCCGAGCGGCTGCTGGTGGTCGCGCGCATCGACGATGCCGATAGCGCCGACGCGAATCTGGCGGTATTCGTGGTCGACCCGGCCGCACCCGGCGTGCAGCTCGAGCGCACGATCATGGTCGACAGCCGCAACGCCGCGCGCGTGCGCTTCGATGGCGTGGCACTGCCCACCGACGCGCTGCTGGGTGCGCCCGAAGCCACCACCGTCGCGCTGGACGCAGTGCTCGACCGCGCGCGCGCATGTCTGGCGGCCGAGGCGCTGGGCGTGATCGGCGAGGCCTTCGACCGCACCGTCGCCTACCTGAAGGAGCGCACGCAGTTCGGCGTGGCCATCGGCTCGTTCCAGGCGCTGCAGCACCGGATGGCGCGGCTGTTCGTCGAGATCGAACTGCTGAAGAGTGCGGTGGCTGCGGCACTCGAAGCCCTCGACAACGACGCGGCTGAGGCCAGTCAGCTCGCCAGCCTGGCCAAGGCGCGCGCCAGCGACCTGAGCGAGCGCGCGCTGAACGAGGCGGCACAATTGCACGGTGGCATCGGCGTCACCGATGAACTGGACATCGGCCTGATGATGAAGCGCGGCCGCGCGATCCAGCAGACCTTCGGTGACGGCGCCTACCATCGCCGCCGCTACGCCGCGCTGTTAGGCTTCGCCGCTTGATGCCAGAGTGTGATGCCAGACCGTGCCGCAGCGCCCACAGGCCGGCGGCGCAAAGACCATAGACCGGAGACAGACCCAGCATGAGCACCATCGCCCAGACCCTGGCGCAGATCAAGGCCCAACTCACCGGCCCCGGCGCGCCCTTCGAGCTCACCGAAGTCGATGTCGGCGGGCGGCGCCTGCCGGCCTACCGCAACGCGCGCGAGACCATCCCCGAGATGATCAACGCCGCGCGCGTGCACGGCGACAAGACCTACATCGTCTACGAGGGCGACACCTGGTCGTTCAACCGCCTGTTCGCCGCCGCCGACTCGCTGGCCTGGGCGCTGCGCGAACAGTTCGGCGTGGCGCCCGGCGACCGCGTCGCCATCGCGATGCGCAACCGCCCCGAATGGGCGGTGGCCTTCATCGGCGCCGCGCTGGCCGGGGCGGTGCCGGCGCCGATCAACAGCTTCGGCCTGCAGGCCGAGCTGAGCGCGGCGCTGGCCGACGTGCAGCCCAAGGTGCTGCTGGCCGACGCCGACCGCGTCAAGCGCATCGGCGCCAAGCTGGCCGAGCTGGCCCCCGTCACCGTGCTGTGCGATGCCGAGCCGCCCGCCGGCTCGCCGCTGCACTCCTTGTCGGCGCTGCTGGCAACCAAGCGCGACGGCCCGCCGCCGGTGCAGCTCGGCCCCGACGACCCCGGGCTGCTGCTGTTCACCTCGGGCTCGACCTCGCGCGCCAAGGGCGTGCTGTCGACGCAGCGCGCGGTGTGCCAGGCGCTCTACAACATCGAGTTCATCGCCGCGCTGTCGGGGATTTCGTCGCCGGGCGTGGTGGCCGAGCTGCTCAAGCGCGGCCATGCGCCCACCATCCTGACCGCGGTGCCGCTGTTCCACGTCAGCGGCCTGCATGCGCAGCTGCTCAGCGCGCTGATCAACGGCCGCCGCCTGGTGTTCGTGCACAAGTGGGACCCGGCGCGCGCGATCGACATGATCCGCGACCAGCGCGTCACCGCCTTCCAGGCCGCACCGTCGATGATCATGCAGGTGCTCGAGCACCCGCAGTTCGACTTCGACCAGATGCGCAAGCAGCTCAGCGCGATGGGCTTCGGCGGCTCGGGCCTGCCGCAGCGGCTGATCGACGAGGTGCTGCAGCGCTTCGGCCCGTCGATGTCGGGCATCGGCTTCGGCCTGACCGAAAGCAACGGCGTCGGCTCGGCGATCTCGGGCGACGGTTTTGCCAATGAACCACGCAGCTCGGGCATCGTCTCGCCGGTGATGAACGTGCGCATCGCCAATGCCGATGGCCAGGCACTGCCCGAGGGCGAGACCGGCGAGATCTGGCTGTCGGGCGTGACCGTGATGAGCGAATACTGGAACATGCCCGAAGCCACCGCCGCGGCGATGCAGGACGGCTGGTTTCGCACCGGCGACGTCGGCTACA
>CALBTN010000221.1 GCA_937967345.1 uncultured Rubrivivax sp.
TTTCTTGAAGCCGGTGTCCTTGCGCCCGACCCGCTGGCCCGCGGCAAGACCGATCGCCGACAGCGCGAGCACGCGGCGCCGGCTGAATTGGGTAGACATGTTCGACCTCCTGCGCATCGGCGCGCTTCGCGCCTGTGCGTTGACGGCTGTTTGCGTGCGATCGCGGCCGGCAATCAATCGCCGCGGAAGCCCGAGGCCTCGACCACCGGCTTCCAGCGCGCACGGTCGGCGGCGACCAGCTTGGCGAATTCCGGCGCCGGCACACCGGTCGCCTCCAGACCGGCGGCGGCGAGCTTTTCCTTCACGTCGGGCTGCTTGACCGCCGCCGTCAGCGCGTCGCTCAAGCGCTGCACCGCCGCCGCCGGCGTCTTGGCCGGCACGAAGGCGCCAAACCAGGCTTCGCCCACCACCGTCGGGAAGCCCTGCTCCTTGAAGGTGGGCACGTCCGGCATCAGCGGCGAACGGTTGGCGCCCGACTGCGCGAGGAACCTGAGCTTGCCGGTCTTGTGGAATTCGTAGACGAACTGGTCGATGCCCACCGGAATCTGGCCGCCGATCAGGTCGGTGACCAGCGGTGAGCCGCCCTGGTAGGGCACGTGCACCATGTCGACCTTGATCGCCTGGCCGAACATCAGGCCGAGGAAGTGCAACTGGCTGCCCGCGGCCGGCGTGCCGAAGGTGGCCTGCTTGGGGTCGGCCTTGAAGCGCGCGGCCACGTCGGCCAGGCTCTTGTACGGGGTGTTGGCGCCGGTGGCCATCACCAGCGGAAACTGCACCAGTTGCGCCACCGGCTGGAAGTCGGTCTCGGGGTTGTAGGGCAGCTTGCGGAAGGTGTACGGCGCGATCACGATCGGTGCCGGCGGCGTGATCAACACCGTGTTGCCGTCGGCCGGTGCGTTCCTCAGCAGATCGGCCGCGATGCGCCCGCCGGCACCCGGTTTGTTCTCGACGATCACCGTGGTGCCCAAAGAGACCGCGATCTTCTCGCCGACCAGCCGCGCGATGATGTCGCCGGCACCGCCGGCCGGAAAGCCGACCACCAGCTTGACGGTGCCGCCTTGTGCGGCCGCGGCGGCGCACAGCGACGCCACGCACAGGCCGATGAAAGTCCGGCGTATCAAGGGCATGGGCATGGGAAGTCTCCTGGGGTTGGTTCGTGTCGGGGGGTGCGCAGTGCGGGCGCGCGTTCGCGCCGCCGCACCGGCGCGCCGAGCGGGTCAGGTCACGGCCTTGCGCTGCAGGAACTCGGGCGTGTTCCACGCGCCAGTGGCCATCACGTCCTTGATCGTGGCAATCGCGTCCCAGACATCGACGTAGCGCACGTACAGCGGCGCGAAGCCGAAGCGCAGGATGTCGGGGGCGCGGTAGTCGCCGATCACGCCGCGGCTGATCAGCGCCTGCATGATCGCGTAGCCATCGTCGTGCGTGATCAGCGACACCTGGCTGCCGCGCTGCGCGGCGTCGCGCGGCGAGGCCAGGCCGAAGCCGCTGAGCTCCTGGTCGGCCAGCTCGATGAACAGGCCGGTCAGCGCCTGGCTCTTGCGCCGCAGCGCGGCCAGTTCCACGCCGTCGAAGGCTTCGAGCGCGGCTTCGAGCGAGATCAACCCGAGCTGCGATGCGGTGCCGACCAGCATGCGGTCGATGCCGGCGCCGGCTTCGTACTCGTGCGTGAACTCGAAGGGCCGCAGGTGGCCGTGCCAGCCGGTGATCGGCTGACGCACCGCGTCCTGGTGGCGCTTGGCGACGAAGACGAAAGCCGGCGCGCCGGGGCCGCCGTTCAGGTACTTGTAGCC
>CALBTN010000222.1 GCA_937967345.1 uncultured Rubrivivax sp.
AGCCTGGTAGAGCGCTACGTTCGGGACGTAGAGGCCGGAGGTTCGAATCCTCTCCCCCCGACCAAATATCACAATCGAATCAGGTGGCTTACGTAAGTCACCAGATTCAGGGCCAAAAGGTCTGTGCCAAATCTGTGCCAATCCGCGCGCCTTCAAGGCACGGGTGCGCAGAGCAGATAAACACAGTTGCTGGACTTTGCTCCTTCATTGCACGGAGCAAGCATAGCCCGCATCGTGAACCGCCCCCGGTTCACCGTCAGCGTCAAGAACCGCGACGACCTCATCCGCGCCTTTCCCTTCGACGCTCAAGAAGCCGCCAAGGCGTACATCGCCGAGTTGAAGGCTTTGAACCTCAAGTCACGGACAACAGGTCGTCGCGCTTCGGCACGTAGAGCGGGCATTCGAAGCCGACTGCAATGGACAGCTCGGCCTTCCTGTGCACGCCCACGACGTCGATGAACTCGCTCAGGTCGTGGCCCGTCCTCTGCGAATCCGCCTGCAGCACAGCCCAGCCGACATTGCCCTTCTTCGGTGAGCCAATGTCGATGCAGGCGGTGACGGCCGGTGCGAAAACTTCGCCCGTCATGCCTTCGCCTCCAGCACCCGCATCAGCTCGTTACCGCGCTCGTCGATGACCTTCACGGCCACGCGCTGTTTCGCTCCCACCGCGAAGGGCTCGCTGACCGTGCCGGCCAGGTAGCTTGCAGCCAACACCCAGCGCTATCGCCCGGGACGATCCCGCCCTCGGCCGAAACACCAGGTCAAGCCTCATGCGTGCTACGTCTGCAAGGGGTGAGCCGGGTTAGCTTCGGTGGATTGACCTGCTGGGGCCTCGTCACATCGAAAGTCTCGAGTGCCGTCTCCACGCGACGCGTGCTGCCGCGACCGCTGCCACGCGACGGCCCACGCACTCGACTGCACCGGCGCGGCATCTCGGGTGATTGCTCTAGGCCGCATGGGCATCATTCACCCCATAGCAAATGCAGCACGGCCTCAACAGTCACTGCAAAACCCATCACCCCGTAGCAACCAGGAGATACCCGATGAACACCCGCACCAAGCGCGCCGTCAGCAAGATCGAGACCGAAGTCGAAGCCGTCGAAACCGAAGTCAAGGACGTCAAGGCCGACATCAAGGCCAAGTTCGAAGAAGTCGTCGAGCAGGCCAAGACCCGCTCGCAAGAGAACCGCCTGATGATGCTGGGTCTGATCGCCAACGCCCGCAAGGCGCGCGACGAGCGCAAGGCCAGCCTGATCGAAGCCGGCCGCGCCTTCGAGCCCGAGCTGCAAGCCAAGATCGACGAGCTGAAGAGCAAGTTCAAGATCGGCGAAGGCAAGGACGCCAAGGACGAAGACGGCGAGCCGAGCAAGCTGCAAGAGCGCATGGCCAGCGGCTTCGAGAGCCTGGGCCTGGCGACCCGCAAGGATCTGAACGAGCTGTCGAAGAAGGTCGACAAGCTGATCGACCTGCAGCGCGCCTGATCCGCCTGCACTGATCCGAACCTCGAGTGGTCGGGCCACACCGCAAGGTGTGGCCCTTTTTTCGTCCTCTGCGGGCAGCCCCTGGGCGGCCCGCCCGGCGCACATCGCGCACTGGCCACTGCGGTGGCCGCGCGCGGCGCGCGTCAGCCGATGCCGTGCTCGCGCGCGAAGGGTTGCGCGTCGATGGTGCGCTTCTGGAAGGCGTCGGCCGTCGCGCCTTGCGTGGCCAGCCACAGCATCACCGCCGCCGGCAGCTCGGGCGGCGCGGCGCCGTAGCGGCGCGCCAGTTCGCCGTCGTCGCCGATCGATGCACGCAGCGCCTCGGTGTTGACCACGCCGGGGTTGACGGTGAAGGCGCGGATGCCCTGATGGCCGTGCTCGACCGCGACCATGCCCGCCAGGCGCGACAGCGCCGCCTTGCCCGCACCGTAGGCGAAGCCCCAGCCGCCCTGGTCGGCACGAAACGGCGGATCCTTCTCGCCTGCGCCCGAGGTGACGTTGATGATGGTGCCGCCGCCGCGCTCGATCATGCCGGGCAGAAGCGCCTTGATGATGCGCACCGGGGCGCGCACGTAGCCCTGCCACACGCGCTCGAGCGTGCCTTCGTCCAGATCGGCCAGCAGCGCATTGATGTCGCGCCCCTGGTAGATGGCGTTGTTCACCAGCACCTCGATGCCGCCGAACTCGCTTTGCAGCCGCGCCAGCGCGGCGTCGATCGACGCCGTGTCAAGCAGGTCCATCGGCAGCGCGATCGCGCGCGCGCCGGCGGCCTGCAGCTCGGCCAGCGTGGTGGCCAGGCTGCCCGGCAGCGGCTTGCCGTCGCGCCCGAGCAGCGCGTTGGCGCCGCCCTGGCCTTCGACCTCGGTGCGTGCGGTGATGGCCACATCGAAGCCGGCGCGGGCGAAGGCCAGCGCGGTGGCCTTGCCGATGCCGCGGCTGGCGCCGGTGACGAGTACGCGGGGTTTCATTTCACTTCCTCCATCCATTGACGCAGCAGTTTCTTGTCGACCTTGTTCGACGCGTTGACCGGCAGCGCATCGACGAAGCGCACGAGCCGCGGCACCTTGTAGTTGGCCATGTGGCCGCGCGCCCAGGCGATCAGCCCCGGCTCGTCGAGCTCGGCGCCGTCGCGCTTGACCACCCAGGCGCAGCCGACTTCGCCGAGACGTTCGTCGGGCACGCCGATCACCGCCACCTGCGCGATCGCCGGGTGCGGCGCGAACAGCCGCTCGATCTCGGCCGGGTAGCAGTTGAAGCCGCCGTTGATGTACATGTCCTTCAGCCGGTCGGTGATGCGCAGGTAGCCGCGCGCATCGAGCGTGCCGACGTCGCCGGTGTGCAGCCAGCCGTCGGCGTCGATCGCCTCGCGCGTGGCCGCTTCGTCCTGGAAGTAGCCCTGCATCACGTGGTAGCCGCGCAGCAGCACTTCGCCCGGCTCGCCCGGCGGCAGCGCGCGGCCTTGCTCGTCGGCCACGCGCACCTCGGTGCCGGGCAGCGCGTGGCCGCAGGTCAGCGCCACGGTCTCGGCGTCGTCGTCGGGGTCGCACACGGTGGCGCAGCCACCGCATTCGGTCAGGCCGTAGGCGGTGGTGACGTTGCGGATGCCCAGGTCCTCGCGCATGCGCTGGATCAGCACCGGCGGCACGCTGGCCGCGCCGGTAACCGCCGAGCGCAGCGACGACAGGTCGAAGTCCTTGAGCTTCGGGTGCGCCAGCATCGTCAGGAACAGCGTCGGCGGCCCGGGCAGAAAACTGATGCGCTCGCGCGCGATGCGCTCCATCACCACCTCGGCATCGAACACTGGCAGCGGGTAGACCGTGGCGCCTTGCAGCAGCGCCGCCACCCAGCCGGCCTTGTAGCCGAAGGTGTGGAAGAAGGGGTTGACGATCAGGTAGCGATCGCCCTCGCCCAGGCCGACGCAGCCGGCCCAGGTGGTGAAGGCACGGATCGTCGGCGCGTGCGCGGCCATCACGCCCTTCGGTCGCCCGGTGGTGCCCGAGGTGAACATCAGGTCAGCGGTGCTGTCGCCGCGCAGCGCGGCTTCGCGCTCGTGCACGCGCGCGGCCGGCACGTCCGCGCCCGCGCGCAGGAAGTCGTCCCAGGCCAGCTCGCCGCGCGCGGCGTCGGCACCGTCGCCGATGACCACGACATGGGCCAGCGCCGCCGGGCGCACGCCGTCGAGCAGGCCGGGGTAGTCCAACCCGAGGAACTGGCCGATGCAAAACAGCACGCGCGCGCCGCTGCGCTCAAGGATGTCGGCGGCCTCGGCGCCTTTCATGCGCGTGTTGATCGGCACCAGCACGCCGCCGGCCATGTGGATCGCGCAGGCGGCGACGATCCACTCATGGCGGTTCGGCGCCCAGATGCCGACGCGCTCGCCGGCCTGCATGCCCAGCGCGATCAACGCCCGCGCGGCCTCCTCGGCATGGGCGACGAGATCCGCGTAGCTCAGCCGCAGATCGCCATCGATCACCGCATCGCGCGCCGCATGGCGCGCCGCCGCCGCGCGGATCGCGGCGGGCAGGGTTTGCAACTCCATCGTGTTCCCTTCGCTGTCAGGCCGCGGCAGCGCACGCGGCCTTGGCTTACGGATACTTCACCGCGATCTGCGCCGTCAGCGGCACCGCCTGGCAGGCCAGCACCCAGCCCTTGGCCAGGTCCTTTTTATCCAGCACGTCGTTGGTGCGCATGTGCACCTCGCCCGATACCATCTGGCACATGCACGACGCGCACATGCCGGCCTGGCACGAGTACGGCGCATCGATGCCCTGGCGCAACGCCGCTTCGAGCAGCGTCTCGTTGCCGCCGCACACGATGTGGTGGGTCTCGCCGCCGATGCGCACTTCGACCTCGGCCTCGTCGATCACCGCGGCGGCGGCCGGCGCGGCCTGCACCGCGGCGGCGGCCGCGGCCGTCTCCTCTTCGTCGGGCAGCGACGCGAAGCGCTCGACGTGGATGTGCTCGTCGGCCATCTCGATGCCCTGCAGCGCGGCCACGCTGGCGTCCATGAACGGCCCGGGGCCGCAGATGAAGGCCTGCCCCTTGCGAAACGGCAGCGCCAGCTCGGCCAGCTGCGCCACCGAAGGCACGCCCTGCACCGAATCGAGCCAGTGGATCACCAGCAACCGCTGCGGGTGCGCGCCGGCCAAGGCAGTGAGCTCGCGCTTGAAGATCACCGAGCGCTCGTCGCGGTTGGCGTAGATCAACGTGATGCGCCCGCTGCCCTGCGCCAGCGCCGAGCGCAGGATCGACAGCACCGGCGTGATGCCGCTGCCGCCGGCCAGCAGCAGGAAGTCGCCGTCCAGCGAGCGCGGCGTGAACACGCCGGCCGGCGGCAGCACCTCGACCACGTCGCCGGGCTTCAGGTGGTCGCACACCCAGTTCGAGCCGCGCCCGCCCTCGACGCGCTTGACCGTGACGCGCGGCGCATCGTCCACCGCCGGCGCGCTGGACATCGAGTAGCAGCGCGGCAGATGGCGCCCGCCCACCGGCAGCCTCAAGGTGATGAACTGGCCCGGGCGGTACTTGAAGCTCGCGGCCTCGGCCTCGGGCACGTCGAACACGATCGACTTGGCGTCGGCGGTCTCGTCGACCACCGCGCGCACGCTGAGCCGGCGGTAGCGCGATGCGGCGTCCATCGCGGCTAGAAGCCCAGCACCGCGTTGTCGACGTTCATCGCCGCGCCGTTGACCGCGCGCGCCTCGTCGCTGGCCAGGAACAGCAACATCGCCACCACGTCGTCGGGCATGCAGGCGCGGCCCTTGGGGTTCTTCTTCACGTCGAACAGCAGGTACTTGGCGTCCACCCCCGGCGCGCTGGCCGCGGTCATCGGCGTCCAGATGCCGTCGGGGTGCACCGAGTTCACGCGCACCGCATAACCGCTCTTGCGGCAGTGCATCGCCGCGGCGCGCGTCAGCGCCGCCACCGCCGCCTTGGACGCGCTGTAGCCGGCGTAACCCTGCACCGGCAGCCAGCTCGACGACGACGCCATGTTGACGATCGAGCCGCCGCGCTCCTTCATCGCGATGATGCCGGCACGCGTGCCGAGGAAGACCGAATCGGTATTGACGCGCATCACCTTGTGCCAGGCCTCGAGCGACATCGTCTCGACATCGCCCGGCACCAGGATGCCGGCGTTGTTGACCAGCACGTCGAGTGCGCCGAAGTGGGCTTGCGTGTCGGCGATCACGCGGTCCCAGTCGCCCTCGTTGGCCACGTCCTGGGCGATGAAGTGCGCGTTGGCGCCGAGTTCGGCGGCCAGTGCGGCGCCGGCCTCGCGGTTCAGGTCGGTCAGCACCACGCGCGCGCCTTCGGCGACGAAACGCTGCGCCGTCGCGCGCCCGACGCCGCTGGCGCCGCCGGTGACCAGCGCCACCTTGTCCTTCAGTCTCATGCCACTTGCTCCTGTCGATGGGGGGCCACGGCCGCGGCGCTGGCGGCCGCACGCCGAGCCGGGATCATCCCGCAGTTCCGAGCAGTTCGCGGTGCTGCAACGCGATCGGCTGGCCCGCCATGTGCGCCGCGGCGCGCCAGGCAAAGGTCATCGCCGGGCCCAGCGTGGAGCCCGCACCCGCATACGACGGCCCCATCACCGAGGCCGAGTTGTTGCCCACGCAGTACAGGCCCTCGATGACGCGGCCCTGTTCGTCGAGCACGCGCGCATCGATGTCGGTGAGCAGCCCGCCCTTGGTGCCGATCTCGCCCGGCCACAGCCGGATCGCGTAGAACGGCGCGGTGCCGATCGGGGCGAGGTTGGGGTTGGGCTGGACGTGGTCGTCGCCGTAGTAGCGGTCGAAGACGTTGCCGCCGCGGCCATAGTCCGCATCGACGCCGCTCTTGGCGTAGTCGTTCATCTTCGCCACGCTGGCCGCCAGGCCGGCGGCATCGACGCCGATCTGCGCCGCCAGCCCGGCCAGCGTGTCGTCCTTCCAGTACACGACGTTGAGCCAGCTCTTGCGCAGCCGGCTGTCGGGCACGGCCTCGCCCGGCGCCAGCGGGCCGATCGGGTATTTGCGGCGGAATTCGGCATCGAACACGATCCACGCCGGGATCGCGCCGCCCATGCGCTCGTGCTCGGCGTACATCGCCTGCTGGAATTCGGGGTAGGGGCAGGACTCGTTGACGAAGCGCTCGCCGCGCGCATTGACCACCAGGCAGCCCGGCAGCGAGCGCTCGATGAACAGCGTGCGGTACTTCTCTTCCTTCGGCACGAACAGCGTCGGCGCGCCCCAGCTGTGCGCCATCAGGTGCAATGCGCCGCCCACGGCCTGGCCGGCGCGGATCGCATCGCCGGTGTTGCACTCGGGCGGGGTCGCGGTCCAGGTCTGGTCGGTGGGTTGCGGCAGGTACTGCTCGCGCATTTGTTGGTTGCGCTCGAAGCCGCCGGCCGCCAGCACCACGGCCTTGGCGGCGCGCAGCGTGATCTCGCGTTCGCCCTGCTGCGCGACCACGCCGACGACGCGGCCGTCCTCGACCAGCAACGAGCGCAGCGCGGTGCCGCGCATCAGCGGCACCTGGCGGCGGCGCAGTGCCGCGTACAACGAGCCCATCATCGCCTGGCCGCCGCACAGCCGGCGGTCGCGGTTGGACTTCTTGCGCCACGGGTAGTCGATCATGTAGCGCAGCATGATCCACATGATGACCAGCTTGGCCTTGCGCTCGCGCGCCAGGATGGTGCGCGCCTCGAAGGCGTTCATCTGCATGCGCCCGAAGATCAGCTGCCCGGGGCAGGTCGGGCGCAGCGTCTCCAGCGCCTCGTGGCCGAGCTTGCGCGCGTTGAAGTCCACCGGGTCCATCGTGCGCCCACCCGGCAGCGAGCCGTCGATGTGCGGGTAGTAGTCGGCGTAGCGCGCCATGCTGCGGTACTTGACGCCGATCGAGTCGAGCCAGCGCGCCATGTCCTTGGCGGTCTCGACGTAGGCCAGCACGCGCTCGTCGCTGGCCAGGCCCTTGGCGCAGTTCTTCAGGTAGCGAAACGCGGTGCGCAGGTCGTCCTTGACCCCGGCGCGCGGCATATCGTGGTTGCACGGAATCCAGATGCCGCCGCCCGAGGTGGCCGAGGTGCCGCCGACGAGCTCGGCTTTCTCGATCACCACGGGCTTCAGGCCCAGCTCGGCGGCGCGGATGGCGGCGACGAGCGCGCCCGCGCCCGAGCCCACCACGATCAGGTCGTATTCGGCATTCATGTGCTTGGGCCAGGCACGGCCACGCGCGCCCGGCGCGGGTCAGACGAAGGGGTCGGTGTTGGGCAGGCCGAGCATCACCGCACCGTGGGCTCGCGCATAGGCGTCGGTGTTGTTGGCGATGTGCGTGCGCGCCTGGTGGATGTCGCGGAACGCGCGCTCGATCGGGTTGGTGCGGTAGGTGCCCTGCGCGGCACAGGCGCGCAGCAGTTCGTCGGCGTGGCGCGCGCACTGCTTGGGCACCTGTGCGGCCTGCGCGCGCTGGTACAGCCGCTCTTCGACCGGCATCTGCTCGCCGGTCTTGGCGCTGTCGACCACGCGCGCGTAGTTGCGCATCAGCACCAGCTTGAGCGCGTCGCTGGCCATCATCGCCTCCGACACCGCCAGCTGCGCATTGACGTCCTCGGCGGTCTTGGCGCCGTGCTTGCCCACGTGCGTGGCCGAGCGCTCGCGGAAGTGCGTGATCGCGCCATCGAGCGCGCCGATGCAGGCGCTGGATACCGCGCGCTGGAACACCTGCGCGAAGGGGATCCGATACAGCCAGCCCGGGTTGCCGGCGCGCCCCGGGCAGGCGGCGTCGCTGTTGTCGTTGGTGCGGTTGGTGCGGTGCTCGGGCACGAAGGCGCCTTCGACCACGATGTCGTGGCTGCCGGTACCGCGCAGGCCGAGCACGTCCCAGTTCTTCACGATCTTGAAGTCGGACTTGGGCAGCAGGAAGGTGCAATGCTCGAGCGCGCCCGAGCCGTCGGCCTTGGGCAGCAGCCCGCCGAGGAAGATCCACTCGGCGTATTCGCAGCCGCTGGAAAAGCCCCAGCGCCCGCTGAAGCGATAACCGCCGTCGACCTTCTCGGCCTTGCCCACCGGCATGTAGGTCGACGCGATGCGCGTCGACGCGTCCTTGCCCCACACGTCGTTCTGTGCGGCTTCAGTGAACAGCGGCAGCTGCCAGTTGTGCACGCCGATCACGCCGTAGATCCAGGCGGTGGACATGCAGCCTTCTGCCAGGATCATCTGGATCGTGTAGAACACCCGCGGGTCCATCTCGTGGCCGCCCCAGCGTTTGGGCTGCAGCACGCGGAACAGCCCGGCGTCGTGGATCTCGCGCACCGAGTCGGGGTGCACGATGCCGTTGGCGTCGACCCCGGCCGCACGCGCGGCGAGCTTGGGCACCAGCGAACGCGCCACGTCCACCAGCTCGGCCGCCTCGGGCGTCAGGTAGTCGGTCTCGATCATCATCATGCGGGCGATGGCGCGAGCGTCAGGGGCAGCGATCATGCACTGGATCCTTCGTAGGGTCGGTGTGGCATCGTTCCATCGCGGGCCAGCAGCGCAATCGTCCGATCGGACTAACGCTTTTTGCCCGGGCCCGGCATGCGGCGCGGCGCGTCGCGCAAGGCCGCCCGGGCCGATCGACAATGCGCTAGTCCGACTGAGGGATTCAGCGGCAAGCCGCTGCGGCAAAGTGCGCGGCGAGATCGAAGGAGCATCGACGATGCAGCAGCCGACCGCATTCGACCCCAAGGACTTCCGCCAGGCGCTGGGCATGTTCGCTACCGGGGTGACGATCGTCACCGCGCGCGCCGGCGACGGCTCGCCGGTGGGCATCACCGCCAACAGCTTCAGCTCGGTGTCGCTGACGCCGCCGATGGTGCTGTGGAGCCTGGCGCGCAACGCGCGCAGCCTGCCGGTGTTCGAAGCCGCCGAGCACTGGAACGTGCACATCCTGGCCAGCGACCAAGAGCCGCTGTCCAACCGCTTCGCGCGCGTCGGCGAGGACAAGTTCAGCGGCCTCGAGCTCGATGCCGGCGTGTCCGGCGCGCCGCTGCTGCCCGGGTGCAGCGCGCGCTTCCAGTGCCGCACCGCGTTTCGCTACGACGGCGGCGACCACATCATCTTCGTCGGTGAGGTGCTGTCCTACGACCGGCGCGGCACCGCGCCGTTGCTGTACGTCACCGGCGGCTACGCGATGGCGTCGCGCAAGGCCGGCGCGGTGTCAACCGACGCGTCGGCGCCGCTGGGCGATTCGCCCTACTCCGAAGACCTGCTGGGCTACCTGCTGGGCCGCGCGCACTACCAGTTCATGGGCGGCTTCAGGCCGGTGCTGAACGCGCGCGAGCTGTCCGACCCCGACTTCTTCGTGCTGTCGCTGCTGTCGGTGCGCGACGGCCTGAGCGCCGAGGACATCGGCGCCCACATCGCCTACACCGGCGTGGACATCGGCGCGGTGGCGCTGCGCTCGCTGGTCGAGCGCGGCCTGCTCGAGCGCAGCCTCGCGCCCGACGCGCGCTACACGCTCAGCGAGGCCGGGCGCGACGCCATCCTGCACGTGCTGGCGGCGGCCAAGTCGGTCGAGGCCACGCTGATCGACCGGCTGGGCGAGGTCGAGTTCGCCGCCTTGCGCAACCTGCTGAAGCAGGCGGTGCTGGCCACCGACCCGGGGCTGCCCAAGCTGTGGAGCGCACCGCCGCCGTAGCCGCCCGCGGCGCTCCCTACGCCCGATGCGCTAGTCTCAAAGGACGATGTCCGGCCCCGACGCGCCGGGAACGATCGCCCGCGAGCCGAAACCGGCGGCTTCACTGCACCACGAACTGCAGCACGACCTGCATCTCGAACTGACTTACCTGCGGAGCAACGGATGGATTCCTACAAGATGTTCATCGACGGCCAGGCCGTCGATGCGATTTCGGGCAAGACGATGACCGTGGTCGACCCCGGCACCGGCGAAACCTTCGCCCAGGTGCCGCTGGCCGACGAGCGCGACGTCGACGCCGCCGTGAAGGCGGCGCGCCGCGCCTTCGACAGCGGGGTGTGGAGCGGCAAGTCGCCGCAGGAGCGCGCCGACATCGTGATCCGCTTCGCCGACCTGATCGAGGCCAACTCCGGCGCGATGGCGGTGGCCGATTCGCGCAGCAACGGCGGCATCGTCACCTGGATCGGCGGCGGGCTGTGGGTGGCGACGAACACGCTGCGCAACCTGGCCTGGTACGCGGCCAACAAGTTCGTGTGGGAAGAAGACGTGCCGGTATCGGGCTCGGTCTACGCCTTCGGCTCGAACCAGATCCGGCGCGAGGCGATCGGCGTGTGCGCGGCGATCGCGCCGTGGAACGTGCCGCACATGATGGCGCTGTGGAAGATCGCGCACGCGCTGGTGATGGGCAACACCGTGGTGCTGAAACCGGCGTCGACGACGCCGCTGTCGGCGCTGCTGATCGGCTCGCTGGCCAACCAGGCCGGCATCCCGCCGGGCGTGATGAACGTCGTCACCGGCCCCGGCGGCTCGGTGGGCGAGGCGCTGGCGCTGCACCCGCTGGTCGACAAGGTCTCGCTCACCGGCAGCAGCGAAGTCGGCAAGCGCATCATGGCGCGCGCCGCCGACACCTTGAAGAAGGTGTCGCTCGAGCTCGGCGGCAAATCGCCCAACATCGTGCTCGACGATGCCGACCTGGACGTGGCGGTCGACGGCGCGGTGGCCGGCAACTTCCAGAACGCCGGGCAGGTGTGCATCTCGGGCTCGCGCGTGCTGGTGGCGCGCGCTATCCACGACGAATTCGTCAAGCGGCTGGAACAGCGCGTGCGCGAGCTGCGCCTGGGCTACCAGCTGATCCCCGGCACGCAGATGGGCCCGCTGGCCAGCGCCAAGCACCTGGAGGTGGTGCACAACTACGTCGAGCTCGGCAAGAAGGAAGGCGCCACGTTGCTGCTGGGCGGCAAGCGCGCGGCGGTGCCCGGCTTCGACCACGGCTGCTTCTACGAGCCCACCGTGTTCGTCGGCGTCAAGAACAGCATGCGCATCGCGCGCGAGGAGATCTTCGGCCCGGTGCTGGTGGTGATCCCCTTCGACAACGACGACGATGCCGTGGCGCTGGCCAACGACACCGCCTACGGCCTGGCCGGCGCGGTGTGGTCGCGCGACGTGGCGCGCGCGCAGCGCCTGGCGCGGCGCGTGCACGCCGGCACGATGTGGGTCAACGACGTCGCGGTGCTGGCCGACTTCGTGCCCTTCGGCGGCTACAAGGAAAGCGGCATCGGCCGCGAGTTCGGCGACGAGGGCCTGCGCGCCTACACCCAGACCAAGGTCATCTACACCTCGAACGAAGCGACCTCGCACCGCGGCACCTTCGGCTCGGTGGTGACGCTCGGCCCCAACCCGTCGTTCCGCTTTCACCAGCCGACCAAGCTGGTGGTGGGCCCGAAGTCGGTGGCCAACATCTACAACGAGCTGCGGCTGCTGGGCGCCAAGCGCGCGGTGATCATCACCGACACCGGCCTGGTCAAGGCCGGCGTGGTCGACCAGGTGCGCCGCGCGGCCGGCGAGCGCTGCGTCGGCGTGTTCGACGGCGTGGTGCCCGACCCGACCTACGAATGCGCGCAGGCCGCGCTCGAGCGCTGCCGCGAGCTGGGCGCCGACAGCGTCATCAGCCTGGGCGGCGGCAGCTCGATCGATACCGCCAAGCTCACCGTGGTGGCGCTGACCAACGGCGGCTCGGCGCTGCAGAACATGGGCCTGATGCGGCTGCAAGGCAAGCAGCTGCCACACGTGTGCATCCCCACCACGCACGGCACCGGCAGCGAGGTCACGCTGGGCGCGGTGATCACCAACACCCAGCTGCACAAGAAGTTCTTCCTCGCTGACGTCAACATCATTCCCGACACCGCGATCCTCGATCCGGTGCTGGTCACCGGACTGCCCAAGTCGGTGACCATCGGCACGGGCATGGACGCGCTGACCCACGCCATCGAAGGCCTGGTCACGCCCGGCGCCAACCCGATCACCACGGCGCTGGGGCTGCAGGCGGTGCGGCTGATCGCCGAACACCTGCCCAAGGCGGTGGCCGACGGCAAGGATCTGGACGCGCGCCAGGGCATGCTGGTGGCCTCGACGCTGGCCGGCATCACCCTGGGCCCGGGGCTGGGCATCGCGCACGCCTTCGCGCATACCGTGGGCTCGCTGTTCGGCGTGCACCACGGCACCGGCTGCGGCATCGGGCTGCTGCAGGCGATGCGCTTCAACCGCGAGCACGCCACCGCGCAACTCGGCCAGGTGGCGCAGGCGCTGGGCGTGGACACGCGCGGCATGCAGCCGCTCGAAGCCGCCGACGCCGCCGCCGCGGCCGTGGAAGCGCTGATGAAGCAGGTGGGCGCGGCCACGCGCATCACCGAGCTGGGCTTCGAGCGCGACCAGGTGATGGCGCGCATCGGCGAGATCATCGCCGGCACCATGGGCGACATGAACTGCGGCAGCAACCCGCGCCCGGTGAACGACCCGAACGCGGTGGCCGAGCTGGTGATGGCGGCGGTGTGAACGGCTGAACACGAGGACGTCGATGGACAACCCCCCGATCCCGGTCGGCCGCTACGCCGACATCGCGCCGGTGGCCGGCGCGCCGCAGCGCGTGCACTACCACGACGCGGGCCAAGGCCCGGTGGTGATCTTCCTGCACGGTGCCGGCGGCGGCGCCAGCGGCTACAGCAACTTCAAGGGCAACTACCCCGAGTTCGCAGCTGCCGGCTACCGCTGCATCGTGCCGGACATGCTGGGTTTCGGCCTGTCGAGCAAGCCCGACATCCCGATGTACGACCTCGACTTCTACCTGGCCGGCGTCAAGGGCCTGGTCGACGCGCTGGGGCTGAAGGACATCACCTTCGTCGGCAACTCGCTGGGCGGCGCGGTGGCGCTGGGCTACGCGCTGGCCTACCCCGCCGAGGTGCAGCGGCTGATCCTGATGGCCCCCGGCGGCGTCGAGGACCTGGACACCTACCTGGCGATGCCCGGCATCGCCAACATGTTCGCGGTCTACCAAGCCGGCAAGAGCGGGCCCGAGGCGATGCGCGAGGTGATGCGGCTGCAGCTGTTCGACCCGACGCTGCTGACCGAGGAGATCATCAACGAGCGCGCGCCGATCGCCGCGACCCAGACCCAAGCCTCGCGTTCGGTGATGAAGGTGCCGAACATGACCGAGCGGCTGCACGAGCTGCGCTGCCCGGTGTTCGGCTTCTGGGGCGTGAACGACCAATTCAACCCGGTGGGTGGTGCCAGCAAGATCGTCGAGCACGCGCCCAACGCGCGCATCGTGCTGGTCAACCGCTGCGGCCACTGGGTGCAGGTCGAGCACCGCGAGATGTTCAACCGCGCCTGCCTGGACTTCCTCGCCCACGGCTGACGCCGCGGCCGCATCCCTCACAGCAAAGGCTGACGCACCTTGTTCTCGCACATCATGATCGGCACCAACGACCTCGAGCGTGCCAAGACCTTCTACGACGCGGTGCTCGGCACGCTGGGCGTCAAGCCCGGCAGCGTCGACCAGCACCGCGTGTTCTGGCGCACGCCCGGCGGCGTGTTCTCGGTGACGCGGCCGATCAATGGCGAGCCGGCCACCGTCGCCAACGGCGGCACGATCGGCTTTGTCTGCCAGTCGGCCGAGCAGGCCGACGCCTGGCATGCCGCGGGGCTGGCGAATGGCGGCAGCAGCTGCGAAGACCCGCCCGGAGTGCGCGGCGCGGGTGGCCCGGTGCAGATGTACATCGCCTACCTGCGCGACCCCGACGGCAACAAGATCTGCGGCCTGTACCGCATGCCGAAGAGCTGATCAGCGATCGCGATCAACGGCGCCGCAGGGCGCGCGTGCTGTCGGCGCCTCGCGGCTGGTCGCAAGTTGCTCTCACCCCGGCCCTCGCCCGCTGAAGCGGGAGAGGGAGAAATGCCGCTGTCCCCCGGTAACGGGAGGAGAGGGTTGGGGTGAGGGGGAAGGCGGCCATGCGCCGAAACCGGCTGGCCGCGCACGACCCGTTAGCCGAACTGCACCGGCTCGCCCGCGCGATTGAACGGCAGCAGGCCTTGCAAGCGGCCGGCCTTGACCGATTCGACCATGCGCTGCAGCGCGGCGTCGGTCTCGTTGTCGGATGGCGCCTGGCCGCCTCGGCCGCCAAGTGCGGCGGTGAAGACGATGGCCCAGGGCGGCCCGGCGGCCGCGGCTTCGGCGCACAGCGCGTCGAAGCTGCCCAGCTCGCCAGCGGCCTTGTCCACGCACATCAGCGGCGTGAGCTCACCGCCCTCGCCTGCGTCGAAACGGGCGCGTTGTTCGGCGCTGGCATCCGCTGGCAGCGCGGCGCCGGCAAAGACGAACAGCAGCCGTTGCGGCTGGGCTTGCTGCCGCGCCGCGCGCAGCAGGTCGTCGAAACACTCGATGTTCATCGGCTGACCGCACTGGCCTTCACTGCACCAGCGGCGTGTCGGCGCTGTCCAGCGCCACGCCGTGCACTTCGGCCTGGCCGGCCAGCAGTTGCAGGTACTGGCGCAGCGCGCTGACGAAGGTCTGCTGGCGCAGTGCCAGCGCCACCGCGCCGCGCACCGTCTCGAACGCCGGCGTGCTACCCGACTCGCGCGCCAGCACCTGCACCACGTGCAGGCCGAAGCGGCTGTGCACCAGCCGCGGCAGCACGCCGATCTCGGGGCCGGCGAAGACTTCGCGCGCGAACTCCGGCGCGCAGTCCTCGCGCGTCAGCCAGCCAAGCGCGCCGCCGTCGGCGCCCGACGGGCAGTTCGACAGCTCGGCCGCCAGCGCCGGGAAGCGGTCGGCCTCGCCGTCGCGGTGGCAGCGCAGTTCGAGCAGCGCGCTTTCCGCGCGGTCGCGCAGCCGGCGCACGTCCACCCCCGGCGTTACCGCGAACAGCAGGTGGCGCACCTGGGCGCGGTCGCCGCTGCGCCAGCGCGACGGCTGCGCGTCGAAGTGGCGGCGGCAGGCTTGGTCGGACGGCTCGGGCACGTCGAGCTGGGCGGCCAGCAGCGCCTCGATCGCCGCGCTGGCCGCCTCGCTGCTGGCGCCGTCCAACGCGGGGGCATCGTCGGCGCCGAGCAGACCGCGGCGCATCGCTTCCTGGCGCAGCAGTTCGGTGCAGGCGCGCTGGCGCAGGCTGTCGGCGTCGAGCGTCTCGCCAGGGCCGTGCAGCGCCACGCCATTGATGCGTGCGACCTCGGGGTGGGTTGTGGTTTCCATGGCCGGCTTCAACCGCGCGCCGGCGGCGTGTTGTGGCCGGGCGGCAGGTTCAGCCGCCGCGCGCGCACCACCTGGTACGGCCTGAACAGGTAGGCCACCGAGGCAAAGCCGCTCCACACGTGCACCAGCCGGCTGAACGGGAACAGCAGGAAGATGGTCATGCCCAGCAGCATGTGCAGCAGGTACGGCCAGCTGATGCCCGCCAGCATCTCGGCGTTGGGGCGGAAGGTGGCGATGCCTTGCAGGTACTCGGCCAGCACCAGCATCGTCGTGGCTTCGTGCCGGTGGGCCCACGAATAAGGCAGCGTGATCAGCCCGATCGTCAGCTGCAGCCACAGGATGATCAGGATCGCCAAGTCGGTGCGGTGGCTGGTCAGCCGGATGCGCGGGTCGAAGATGCGCCGGTGCAGCAGCAGCGTCAGCCCGACGAAGCAGATCGCCCCGGCGATGCCGCCGGCAATGATGGCCACCAGTTGCTTGTGCCCGGCGGTGATCAACGGCTCGTACATCCAGTGCGGCATCAGCTGGCCGAACAGGTGGCCGAAGAACAGGAACAGGATGCCGCCGTGGAACATGTTGCTGCCCCAGCGCAGCTGGCCGGCGCGCAGCAGCTGCGACGAATCGCTCTTCCAGGTGTACTGGTCGCGGTCGAAGCGCGCCAAGCTGCCCATCATGAAGAAGGCCAGGCAGAAGTACGGGTAGACGTTGAAGGCGAAGCTGAAGAGGAAGTTGCTCACGGTGTTCATGGACGCGCTCCTGCGGCGGTGCCGGATGCTCTGCGTTGGATCTGGATCGGCTGCGTCTGGCCCGGGCGGGCCTGGCCCGAGACGCTGCAGCCATCGAAGGCGGCGGGCTCGGCCCAGCTCTCGTCGATCGGCGCTTCTTCCGGCAACGGCACCGCGGCGGCCTTCTCGCCGGCCAGCTCGATCAGCGCGCCCAGCGCGCTGGCGTAGCGGCTGCCGCGCTGGTGCAGTGCGCTGAAGATGGTGTTGAGGATGTGCGCCATCTCGCCGAGAAACTCGCGCGCCTCGCGCGGCGGCTGGGTCGACGCGAACTCCAGCACCACCGGCAGGTGGTCGGGCATCTCGCCCTCGGCCAGGTACAGGCCGGCCTTCTCGAAGGTCTGCGCCAGGTCGATCATCGCCGGGCCGCGGTCGCGCGAGTCGCCGTGCACGTGCTCGAACAGATGCAGGCTGGTGCGCCGGCCGCTGTCGAACAGTTGCACGTAGTCGGCCTCGGCATCGAGCGCGCTTTGTGCGCCGATGCTGTCGATCAGCGCGTCGACCTCGGCTTGGCGTTCGGGCTGCAGCGCGCCTTCGCGATGCAGCGCCTGGCGCAACTCGTCCAGGTGCGCGCGCAGCTCGGCGTCAGGGTAGCTGAGCAGCCGCGCCAGTGCGCGCAGGCTCAGGCTCGTCGGTCGGGATGCCTTCATCGTCAGACCTCCGCCTTGATCGGGATGGTGCGCTTCTTCTCGCTGCCGAACAGGCTGGTCTCGCCGATGCCCTCGGAGCAGC
>CALBTN010000223.1 GCA_937967345.1 uncultured Rubrivivax sp.
GAGCCGCTGCCGGTGTACAAGCCCGCGGCTACGCGCAAGCAGGTCGAGAAGGCACTCGAGATGCTCAACGCCGCCGACAAGCCGCTCATCGTCGCCGGCGGCGGCATCATCAACGCTGATGCGTCGGATCTGCTGCAGCAGTTTGCTGAAGTCGCCGGCGTGCCGGTGATCCCGACGCTGATGGGCTGGGGCACGATCCCCGACGACCACCCGCTGATGGCCGGCATGTGCGGGCTGCAGACCTCGCACCGCTACGGCAACGCCAACATGCTGGCGTCGGACTTCGTGCTGGGCATCGGCAACCGCTGGGCAAATCGCCACACCGGGTCGCCCGAGGTCTACTGCAAGGGCCGCAAGTTCGTGCACGTGGACATCGAGCCGACGCAGATCGGCCGCGTCTTCGCGCCCGATCTGGGCATCGTCAGCGATGCCAAGGCCGCGCTCGAGCTGTTCGTCGAAGTGGCGCGCGAGTGGCGGGCCGCCGGCAAGCTGCGCGACTTCTCCGCCTGGGTCAAGGAATGCCAGGGCCGCAAGGCTTCGGTCGAGTACTTGCGCAAGACCAATTTCGACGACGTGCCGATGAAGCCGCAGCGCGTCTATCAGTGCATGAACAACGCCTTCGGCAAGGACGCGACCTATGTCTCGACCATCGGCTTGAGCCAGATCGCCGCCGCGCAGTTCCTGCACGTCTACGGCCCGCGCCGCTGGATCAACTGCGGCCAGGCCGGTCCGCTGGGCTGGACGGTGCCGGCGGCACTCGGCGTGCGCGTCGCCAACCCCAAGGCCAAGCTGGTGGCGCTGTCGGGCGACTACGACTTCCAGTTCATGCTGGAAGAGCTCGCGGTCGGCGCGCAGTTCAAGCTGCCCTACATCCACATCGTCGTCAACAACAGCTACCTCGGCCTGATCCGCCAGAGCCAGCGCGGCTTCAGCATGGACTACTGCGTGCAGCTGGCGTTCGACAACATCAACACGCCCAGCGCCGAGCCCTCTGCCGGTTATGGCGTCGACCACGTCAAGGTGGTCGAGGGCCTGGGCTGCAAGGCGATCCGCGTGCACAAGCAGGAGGAGATCGCGCCGGCAGTGAAGCAGGCCGAGGCGTGGATGGAGGAATACAAGGTGCCGGTGGTGATCGAGGTCATCCTGGAGCGCGTGACGAACATCGCGATGGGCACCGAGATCGACAACGTGGTCGAGTTCGAGGAGCTCGCCGCCGGGGCGGCCGACGTGCCCACCGCAATCGCGATGCTGGACTAGCCCGAAGCGCTGGCGTCGCAGGCTGACTTGGCGCAGCCAAGTCAAGGCGCGAAGCGCCGGCCGCAGACACTGATTACGAAGGAAAACGACGATGCCCAAGTTCGCTGCCAACCTGACGATGCTCTTCAACGAGCACGACTTCCTCGACCGCTTCGCTGCCGCCGCGAAGGCCGGCTTCAAGGCTGTCGAGTTCCTCTTCCCCTACGCCTACCCTGCCGCCGAAATCAAGTCGCGGCTCGACGCCAACGGCCTGCAGCTGGTGCTGCACAACCTGCCGGCCGGCAACTGGGACGCGGGTGATCGCGGCATCGCTGTCGACCCGGCGCGGGTCGATGAATTCCGTGCCGGCGTGGCGCAGGCGATCGACTACGCCAAGGCGCTGGGTGTGACGCAACTGAACTGCCTGGCCGGCAAGGCGCCGGCCGGCGTGGCCGAAGCCGAGCTGCGCCGCACCTTCGTCGCCAACTTGAAGTTTGCCGCCGCCGAGCTGGACAAAGCCGGGCTCAAGCTGCTGATCGAGCCGATCAACACCTTCGACATCCCCGGCTTCTACCTGAGCCGCAGCACGCAGGCGATCGGCCTGCTCGACGAGGTCGGCGCCGACAACGCCTACCTGCAGTACGACATCTACCACGCGCAACGCATGGAAGGCGAACTGGCCGCGACGCTGCAAAAGCTGCTGCCGCGCATCGCCCATGTGCAGCTGGCCGACAATCCGGGGCGCAACGAACCGGGCAGCGGCGAGATCAACTACCCCTTCCTGTTCGCGCACCTCGAGCGCATCGGCTACAAGGGCTGGATCGGCTGCGAGTACAAGCCCGCGGCGCGCACCGAGGACGGCTTGGGCTGGATCACCGCATTGGCGCGCTGAGTCGACCACGAACACAAGGAGACTGCACAGATGAGCACCTCACCGCAGAAGCTGGGCTTCATTGGCCTGGGCATCATGGGCGCGCCGATGGCCGGCCACCTGCTGGCCGCCGGCCACCAGTTGTTCGTGCACACGCGCAGCAAGGTGCCCGAAGCGCTGGCCGGCGCCACCGTGTGCGCGAGCAACCGCGAGGTGGCGAGCAAGGCCGACGTGATCTTCACCATGGTGCCCGACACGCCCGACGTCGAAGCCGTGCTGTTCGGCAAGGACGGCGTGGCCGACGGCCTCGCCAAGGGCAAGACCGTGGTCGACATGAGCTCGATCTCGCCGATCGAGACCAAGGCCTTCGCCAAGCGCATCAACGAGCTGGGCTGCGACTACCTGGACGCGCCGGTGTCCGGCGGTGAAGTCGGCGCCAAGGCGGCGTCGTTGACGATCATGGTTGGCGGCCCCGAAGCCGCGTTCGAGCGCGTCAAGCCGCTGTTCGAGCTGATGGGCAAGAACCTCACGCTGGTCGGCGGCAACGGCGACGGCCAGACCACCAAGGTGGCCAACCAGATCATCGTCGCGCTGAACATCGCCGCGGTGGGCGAGGCGCTGGTGTTCGCCAGCAAGGCCGGCGCCGACCCGGCCAAGGTGCGCGCCGCGCTGATGGGCGGCTTTGCTTCGAGCCGCATCCTCGAAGTGCACGGCGAGCGCATGATCAAGCGCAGCTTTGCCCCGGGCTTTCGCATCAAGCTGCACCAGAAGGACCTGAGCCTGGCGCTGGCCGGCGCGCGCGCGATCGGCGTGGCGCTGCCGCAGACCGCCAACGCCGCGCAACTGATGCAGGCCTGCGCCGCCAACGGCATGGACGAGCTGGACCACTCGGCGCTGGTGCGTGCGCTCGAGCTGATGGCGCAGCACGAAGTCGCCAAGGGCTGACAAGACGGCGGTGCGCATGACCACACCCGACCCCGCCCGCCAGCCGCGCGAGTTCCTGCGCGCGCTGTACGACGCCGCGGTGCAGCGTGCGCTGCCGGCGCACAACACCGCGCGCTACCTGCCGCCGCCGCCCGACCCGAACAAGGGCCGCACGCTGGTGCTGGGCGCGGGCAAGGCCGGCGGCGCGATGGCGCAGGCGGTGGATGCGCTGTGGCCGCAGGACGCGCCGCTGTCGGGGCTGGTGGTCACGCGCTACGACCACGTGCCGCCGGCCTACAAGGCCCACCCTGGGCGCATCGAGGTGGTCGAGGCCTCGCACCCGGTGCCCGACGCCGCCGGTGCGCGCGCGGCGCAGCGCATCTTCGAGCTGGCGCATGGGCTCAGCGCGGACGACCTGGTGCTGTTCCTGATCAGCGGCGGCGCATCGGCGCTGCTGTCGCTGCCAGCGCCGGGCCTGAGCCTGGAGCACAAGCGCGCGATCAACAAGGCGCTGCTGAACAGCGGCGCGGCGATCGACGAGATGAACTGCGTGCGCAAGCACCTGTCGGCGATCAAGGGCGGCCGCCTGGCCGCGGCCTGCGCGCCGGCCCGGGTGGTGACGCTGCTGATCAGCGACGTGCCGGGCGATGCGCCCGAGGTCATCGGCAGCGGCCCGACCGTGCCCGACCCCAGCACCTGCGCCGATGCGCTGCGCATCCTGCAGCGCTATGGCATCGAGATCCCGGACGCCGCGCGCAGCGGGCTCGAAAGCGGCGCTTTCGAAACCGCCAAACCCGGCGATGCGCGCTTCGCCGGCCACGAGGTGCACATGATCGCCACGCCGCAGCAAAGCCTGGAGGCGGCGGCTCAGCTGGCACGCGGCGCCGGGCTGGCCGCGCACATCCTCAGCGACGAGATCGAGGGCGAATCGCGCGAGGTCGGCAAGGTGCACGCTGCGCTGGCACGCGCGGTGGCGCGGCGCGGCGTGCCGTTCGCGCGGCCGTGCGTTGTCCTCAGCGGCGGCGAGACCACGGTCACGGTCAAGAGCAAGGGCGGGCGCGGCGGCCGTGCCGGCGAGTTCACGCTGGGCTGCGCGATGGCGCTGCAGGGTGAGGCCGACGTGCACGTGCTGGCGGCCGACACCGACGGCATCGACGGCATCGAGGACAACGCCGGCGCCATCGCCACGCCCGACACGCTGGCGCGCGCCGCGGCCGCCGGCCTCAAGCCGGCCGAGTTCCTCGACCGCAACGACGCCTACCGCTTCTTCGACGCGCTGGGCGACCTGGTGATCACCGGGCCGACCTTCACCAACGTCAACGACTTTCGCGCGCTGCTGGTGCTTTGAACCCGCTTTGAACGCTTCGCAGCACATCGTCTTCGTCTGCACCGGCAACATCTGCCGCAGCCCGAGCGCGCACGCGGTGCTGCGCCAGCGCATTGCCGCACACGCGTTGGGCGATCGGCTGAGCGTCGATTCCGCGGGGCTCGAGGCCTGGCACACCGGCAAGCCGCCCGATGCGCGCAGCATCCGCCACGCGCGCCGCCGCGGCTACGACCTGTCCGACCTGCGCGCGCGGCAGTTGCGCGCCGCTGATTTCGATGCGGCCGACTGGGTGCTGGTGATGGACCAGGGCCACCTGCAGCGCGCCATGCGCCTGTGTGCGCCGGCCCAGATGCCGAAGCTGCGGCTGCTTGGCGAGTTCAGCCGCGTGCACCCCGGTGTCGAGGTGCCCGACCCCTACTACGGCGACGCGCAGGGCTTCGAGCATGTGCTCGACCTGATCGAAGACGCCTGCGACGGCTTGCTCGACTTCCTCGGCCACGCTGCGGCGGGCGGTGGCCGCCGCTGAGCGGGCCGGCGCGCGGCGGCGATCGGGCCCGTACAAACCCGCGGCCGCTCGCCACTGCGCGCCTGCCGCTCGCTGCGGCGGTGGGCCAGGGCGGCTGAATCCTGCCAGCGTGCGACCGCTGAGTTGGTGCGCAGGCGCGGGCCAGGCCCCGAACTTTGTTTGCCTTGCCGGCGAACCTTTGCGCACTTCGCGTGTCTGCGCTGGGGGGTGTTCGCGAACGCCGGCGGGGCGTCGCAAGCGGGCAGCGACCGCTTGCCGGCTGATCGTGAACGCGCGACCCGGCATCTTCGCCTTGCGCAGCGCCGGCTTGCGCCAACAATACGCCCGCGTGTTCAGTTGAAGTTGGGGACTGCATGGATCGCGAACATGAATCACCGGTCGATTTCGCTGCACTGCCGCGGCGCGACTTCCTGAAGGTCGGGGTGGGCTTTTCGCTGGCGTTGACGCTGGCCGGCAGCCTGGGTGGCTGCAGCGGCGGTGCCAAGGTGCCGGCGCCGGAGCTGGCCTTCTTGCAGCCCGACGACGTGGCGCTGTTCAGCGCGATCATCCCGGTGGTGTTGCTTGACCTGGGCACGCGCAGCGCGGCCGAGCAGCAGCAGCTGACGCGCCAGACGATCGCCAACATCGACGGCACCTGCGCCGGGCTCGATGTCTTCAGCCGCGGCGAGCTGCGCAAGCTGTTCGACCTGCTCGCCATCGGCCCGCTGCGCTACGTGCTTACCGGCGTGGGCGACTGGAGCCAGGCCGGCGCCGACAAGCTCGATGCCTTCATCGCGCGCTGGCGCGCCAGCCGCTTCGCCACGCTGAATGCCGGCATCAACGTGCTGGTCAGGCTGGTGGCCGGCAGCTACTACGTGATCCCGGCCACCTTCGCCTCGGTCGGCTATCCCGGTCCGCTCGAGCGCTTGTACAAGGCCGTCAACGCCTGACAGGCTGTGCAGCACTGCGCCACACCCGCTCGTGCGCTCCAATCGGCGCCGCCGGCCGTTGCCAATGCCCGCCGCAGCCTGAGCTGCGTCTGCGCATTGCGCCTGCACCGACACCGTCTGGGGCGCCCGCTCGGGCGCGCCCGAATGCTTCACAGACTCTGAGGATCCCGCGATGAGTTTTCCCGACATCTACAGCGACGGCATTGCCTCGGGCTGGAAGGTGGTCGACGCCGCCAAGCTGGATGCCGCGCAGACGATGCAGGCCGACGTGGCGATCATCGGCAGCGGTGCCGGCGGCGGCGTCGCGGCCGAGATCCTGAGCCAGGCCGGCCTGGCGGTGCTGCTGATCGAGGAAGGGCCGCTGAAGACCTCGGCCGACTTCAAGGACATGCAGGAGGCGCGCGCCTACCGCGATCTGTACCAGGGCGGCGGGCCGGGCAAGGCCACCTCGGACGGCGCGATCACGATCCTGCAGGGGCGCGCGGTCGGCGGCTCGACCACGGTCAACTGGACCTCGAGCTTTCGCACGCCCGAGCCGACGCTGCAGTTCTGGGCCGCCGAGCGCGAGGTCCGAGGCCATTCGGTCGAAGACATGAAGCCCTGGTTCGAGGCGATGGAGCAGCGGCTGAACGTTGCACCCTGGGCCATGACGCCGAACGCCAACAACCACGTGCTGCAGCGCGGCTGCGAACGGCTGGGCTGGGAATCGCACGTGATCCCGCGCAACGTCAAGGGCTGCTGGGATTCGGGCTACTGCGGCTTTGGCTGCCCGGTCAACGCCAAGCAGTCGATGCTGGTGACCTGCATCCCCGACGCGCTGGCCAAGGGCGCGACCCTGGTGCACCGGCTGCGCGTGCGCCAGCTGCAGCACGCCAACGGGCAGATCACGGCCGCGATCGGCGAGGCCTTGAGCCCCAAGGACGGCACCACCCCCACCGGCGTGACGGTGACGATCCGCGCGCGCCACTTCATCGCCGCCGGCGGCGCGCTCAACACGCCGGCGCTGCTGCTGCGGTCGCAGTTGCCCGACCCGCACGAGCTCGTCGGCAAGCACACGCTGATCCACCCGGTGGTGCTGACCACCGCGGTGATGCCCGAGCGCATCGAGGCCTTCTACGGTGCGCCGCAGTCGATCGCGTCGGACCACTTCCAGTGGAAGGACGGCGCCACCGGGCCGATGGGCTACAAGCTCGAGGTGCCGCCGATCTTTCCGGGCATCGGCTCGGCGGTGTTCAACCTGTACGGCGCCCCGTTGCAGCAGGGCATGGCCGATTTCCCGCACGGCAACGCCGCGCTGGCGCTGCTGCGCGACGGCTTCGTGCCGCAAAGCGAGGGCGGGCGCGTGCGCTTGGCCAGCGACGGCAGCCCGATCCTCGACTACGACATCTCGGATTACGTGTGGGACGGCGTGCGCCGCGCCTGGCTCAGCATGGCCGAGCTGCAGTTCGCGGCCGGTGCCAAGACGGTGCGGGTGGCGCATCTCGATTCGGCCGCGTACACGAGCTGGGCCGACGCCAAGAAGGCCATCGCCGAGCTGGCGCTGAAGAAGTTCCGCACCACCTTCTTCACCGCGCACCTGATGGGCGGCTGCGCGATGAGCCAGAACCCCAAGCGCGGCGTGGTCGACAGCCAGGGCACGCACCACCAGGTGGCCAACCTGTCGGTGCTGGACGGCTCGGTGTTCCCGACCAGCATCGGCGCCAACCCGCAGTTGTCGGTCTACGCGCTGACCGCGCAGAACGCGACCGCGCTGGCGGCACGGCTGCGCGGTTGAAGCGGCGATCGGGGTTGTGTGCGGTCGCACAGCTTCGATCCGCTGCGATCGACGCAAAGCGGCCGCAGGCCGCTTCGCGCCGCAAGCCATCGCTGAAGCCCGTCCTTCGGCAGCGGCCCCGCGTCAATACTGCAGCCGCGCGTACAGCGTCTTCTGCGCCGCCTCGCGCGCCTGGCCCAGGGTGTGGATGCCCTCGGCCTGCAGCAGCGGGATCAGCTTGAGGAACACCTCGGCGGTGACGATGGCGTCGCCCAGCGCGGTGTGGCGGCCCATCACCGGCACGCCCAGCCGCGCCGCGATGTCCTCCAGCCCGTGCGACTCCTGGTTGGGCTGCGCCAGCGCCGACAGCAGCAGGGTGTCGAGCACCGGCTGGTCGAAGCGCACGCCGGTGCTTGCTTCCTTCAGCTGCAGGAAGCGCATGTCGAAGGCCGCGTTGTGGCCGACCAGCACGGTGTCCTGCGCGAAGGCATGGAACGCCGGCAGCACCGCATCGATGGTCGGCTGGCCGCGCACCATCGCCGGCTCGATGCCGTGGATCGCGACGCCGGCGGCCGGGATGTCGCGCTGCGGGTCGACCAGCTGCTCGAAGGTTTCCTGCCGGCGCAGCTTGGCCGCGACGATGCGCGTCGCGCCGATCTGGATGATCTCGTCGCCCTGCGACGGGTTCAGCCCCGTGGTCTCGGTGTCGAATACGGTGTAGCTCAGCTCGGCCAGCGCCCGCTCGTCCAGCGCGCGGCTCGATTCGGTGTGCGCGAACAGGTCGAAGTCGTAGTACTCGGGGCGGCTTTCGCCGCGCACGAAGGTGTCGTCGTCCAGCGGCGTCTGAGCGCCGGCCAGCGGCAGCAGGAAGCGAAAGAACGCGGCGTGGCGCACGCGCTCGCGCTCGAACCAGAACTCGCCGCCGTGGCGCTGCACCACCTCGCGCACCGACAGCGCGCTGCTGTCGGCGCCGATGCGCATCGGCTCGGTCTCCCAGCCGATCACGGTCTCGGTGCTCATCGCCTGGCCGATCCACAGCAGGTCCAGGTGCGCGCGCGTGGCGCGCGGCGGCTCGTGGCCGGCGCTGGCGTCGGCCGCCGCGCGCTCGCCCGCCACCGCGCCGAGCCGCAGCTCGACGCGCTCGATGTCGTGTTCGCCCTTCAAACGAGAGCCCAGGCTGGCCAGCGCCAGCAGCAGCGAGAAGCTGTCGACCTTGAGCCACAGCGCGGCGTCGACCTCGTGCGCCGACACGCGCAGCCCCAGCGCCTGCAGCCGGCGTTGCGCCGCGGCGATGAAGTCGGCGCCGTGCATGTCTTCCAGCGGCCAGCGCGTGCTCAGGTCCTGCGTGCCGCGTGCGGCCAGCTCGCGCACGCGCTGCGTCATGGCCTGTGCCTCGTCGCGCACGACGGCCTGGAAGCGCTCGCGCATTGCGCTGTCCAGGTCGGGCATCTCGAGCATCTCCACCGCCGCCTGCAGGTTGCCCAGCGACGCGCGGGTGCCTTCGGTGAAGCCGTGCAGCAGCGCGTCGCGCGCGGTGTCGGCCTCGAACTCGCGCGTGATGTTGTCCAGCATCAGCACGAAGCCGTGGATCTCGTCATCACCTTCGGCGCCGCGCACCGGCGTCATCATCGCGCGCAGCAGCTGGCCGGCGCGGGTGGTGGTGACGAACTGCGCGGTGGGGTGCGCCGCGCCGCGCTGCAGCCGCTGCTGGATGTTCTCCAGCGCGTGCGCCACCAGCCGGCGCTCGAACACGCTGTAGATCGAGCGGCCCAGGCCGATCAGTTCGGCACCGCCGGCCAGCTCGGGCGCGCTGGACAGCGCGCGAAACTGCGTGCGCGCGCGCTGGTTGTACAGCAGGATGCGCCCGTCCAGGTTGCACACCACCACGGCCTGGGTCAGCTCGGCCATCAGCGCGGCCAGCCGGGCGCGCTCCTGGTCGATGTGGCGCGCGGCCTCGGCCACCTTGGCCGCCATCTGCTGGTGCAGCTCCTGGCGCTGTTGCAGCAGCCGATTCAGCGCTTCGCTCAAGCCGCGCAACGTGGCCGAGCCCGCGGGCTCGATGGCGTGCGCCGCATCGGCGCTGCCGCTGCGCGCACGCGCCTGCTCCAGCAGCCGCGCCGCGGCGGCGACGTGGTCGCGGTACAGCCGGTTCGCCAGCCACGCCGCCAGCGCCCACAGTGCCAGGCCCACCAGCACCAGCAGCATGCCGCGCGTTTGCAGTACCGCGGCAAGGGTGTCGCGCTCGTTCGGCTCGAGCGTGGCCCACAGCCACGCGCCGCCGCCCAGGCCGAACAGCGCCAGCAGCAGCCCCGGCGCGAGCAGCGCGGCCAGCAGCGCCTTGTCGAGCCGCTTCAAGATGCGGCGCCCAGCATCTCGGCGACCTTGGCCGCCAGCTCCTTGGTGGAAAAGGGCTTGGTCATGTAGGCGTCGGCGCCCACGCCCAGGCCCTTGTCGACATCGGTGGCGCGCCCCTTGGCGCTGAGCATCAGCACGCGCGTGGCGCGCAGGTTGTCGTCGGCGCGCAGCTCGGCGCAGACCTCGTGGCCGCTCTTGTTCGGCATCATCACGTCCAGCAGCACCAGCGCCGGGCGCTCGCTGCGGATCATGTCGATCGCCTGCTGGCCGTCGCGCGCCACCAGCACGGTGTAGCCGGCGCGCTTGAGCAGGTATTCGAGCGAGATGACGATGTTGGGTTCGTCATCGGCGATCAGCACCTTGTGCGTCATGTGGGGTCTCCGTTCGGCGTGGTCAACGGTATCGTGAACCAGAAGCACGCGCCTTGTGCCGTGTCATCGCGCAGCCCCATGCGCCCGCCGAAGTGCTCGACGATCTGGCGGCTGATCGGCAGCCCCAGGCCGGTACCCTGCGGTCGCGAGCGTTCGTCGCCGCCCTGGCGGAACTTCTCGAACACCACCGGCTGCTGCGCCGGCTCGATCCCCGGCCCGTTGTCCTTCACCGCGACGCGCAGGCGTTCGCCATCGCAGCTCAACGTCACATCCACGCGACCGCTGCCCGTGGGCACGAACTTCGCCGCGTTCGACAGCAGGTTCAGCATCACCTGCAGCAGTCGGTCGTGGTCGGCACGCAGGGTCGGCACCGACTCCGGCAGGTGCAGGTGCAGTTCGGCGCCGCGGTCGCGGAAGAGCTGCAGGGTGGCGTCGCCCGAGTGGCGCACCAGTTCGCACAGGTCGATGTCGGTGT
>CALBTN010000224.1 GCA_937967345.1 uncultured Rubrivivax sp.
CGATGGGGGCGGTCGTCCGCACGTTACAGGTAATGGCGGGCGCTCGCGAGCGCTTCATGTACTGCGTGGACTCGCACGGCAGCGACATCGACCATTTTTGGCCCAAGGGAACCTATCCGGGTCGAGCATTTGAATGGCCGAACTTACTGTTGTGCTGCACAGAGTGTGGGCGATTCAAGGGCATTCGCTTCCCGCTGTCGGCCAATGGCGGCCCGATGTTGGTTGACCCGAGCGCCGAGGACCCCTGGGAGAGCCTGGACTTCGATCCGGACACAGGCAACTTCACTCCACGCTACGACGCGACGAGTGGTTCGCCTTCGGCTCGGGGAGAACAGACAGTGCACATACTGCAGCTCGACCGCCGTGAAGGTATGTCCGAAGGCTACCGGCGGACGTATCTGCGGCTTGCGAATTGCGTGCGCGAGGCTCTGCTCACTGCAGGCCCCATAGACGCTGCACAACTTACTGGCAACCTGAGGCAGGCCGATGACCACGGACTGATGGGCTGGTGCTTCGGCCCTGTGGGTGCCCGAATCCAGCCCTTTGACGAGCTGCGCCGCAGGTACCTGCCCGTGTGGACTGCCTGCGCGGCTGCTGCGCGGTAAGACGCGGAGGGCGTTTCCTGGGCGTTTCCGGGCGGTCGAGGCATCGGGCGTGGTCAACCCGATGGCCTGCGCCAACGGCTGCTGGGATAAACCGCATCGCTCGCCCTTTACCAGGTATCGACAAATCGCGCTGCAGCCTTCGTGCGCGGCATGCGCGCCGCGCTGTCCAGCCCCTGCACCAGCCAGTCGCGCGTGTGCGCCGGGTCGATCACGGCGTCGATCTCGAGCGTGGTCGCCATGTTGATCGCCGAGCCGTTCGCGTACTGCTGCTCGACCAGCTTGCGGTACAGCGCCTCGCGCTCGGCGCCTTCGGCCGCGGCTTCCAGCTCCTTGCGGTAGCCGAGCCGGACCGCGCCTTCCAAGCCCATGCCGCCGAACTCGCCGGTGGGCCACGAGACGTTGAACACCGGCGCATCGAAGCCACCGGCGGCCATCGCCTGCGCGCCCAGGCCGTAGCCCTTGCGCAGCACCACGGTAAAGAACGGCACGCTCAGGTGCGCGGCGACGACGAACATGCGGCACACGTGGCGCACCTGCGCTTGCCGTTCGATCTCGGGGCCGACCATGAAGCCCGGCGTGTCGCACAGCGACACCATCGGCAGGCCGTGCGCGTTGCACAGCTGCATGAAGCGCGCTGCCTTGTCGGCGGCTTCGGCGTCGATCGCGCCGCCCAGATGCATCGGGTTGTTGGCCAGCACACCCAGCGGCCGGCCTTCGATGCGCGCCAGCCAGGTCAGGATGCCGCTGCCGAAGCCGGCGCGCAGCTCGAGCAGCGAGCCGCGGTCGAACAGGTCGGGCATGAGCTTGCGCACGTCGTAGGCGCGCAGCCGGTTCTCGGGCACGGCGTGGCGCAGCCGCATCACGTCGGGCGCTTCCCAGCTCGCCAGCCGGCCCTGGAAGTACGACAGGTACTGGCGCGCCGCGGCTACCGCGGCGGCTTCGTCGTCGACCAGCAGGTCGATCACGCCGTTGCGGTGCTGCACCGGGCTCGGCCCGATCTCCTCGGGGCGGAAGTTGCCCAGGCCCCCGCCTTCGATCATTGCCGGCCCGCCCATGCCGATGTTGCTGTGGCGCGTGGCGATGATGGTGTCGACGCAGCCCAGCAGCGCGGCGTTGCCGGCAAAGCAGCGGCCATGCACGATGCCCACCACCGGCACCACCCCCGACAGCGCGGCGAAGCGGCTGAAGGTGTGGTTGTTCAGGCCGGCGACCACCGGCATGTCGACATCGCCCGGCCGCCCGCCGCCGCCTTCGGCGAACAGCACCAGCGGCAGCTTCAGCCGGTGCGTCAGCTCGAGCAGCCGGTCCTTCTTGTGGTGGTTGCGCCAGCCCTGGGTGCCGGCGAGCACGGTGTAGTCGTAGGCCATGACCACGCAGCGCGAGGCCTCGGGCCCGAAGTGCGCGGCGTTGACCGTGCCGATGCCGGTGACCATGCCGTCGGCCGGTGTGTGGCGCACCAGATCGTCCAGGCTGCGCCGGCGCGACTGCGCGGCGATGGCCAGCGCGCCGTATTCGATGAACGAATCGGCGTCGCACAGCGCGGCGATGTTCTCGCGCGCGGTGCGGCCGCCTGCCGCGTGGCGGCGTGCCACCGCTTCGGGGCGTCTGGCATGGCTCGCACCAGGCTTGGTGGTGGTGCTACTCTCGCCGGGCGGCCCGATCGAAAGCGGACAAAATGGTGTCCGAAAGAAGGGAGTCGTGGCTACGCGATCCCGCGCCGCCCCCCGCCGACTGGAAAATCGCGCATGTACATCGACAAGATCGAACTGAACAACATTCGCGGATTCGACGAGCTCGATTTCTCGTTGGCCAGAGCGGATGGGACATATGCTGGCTGGACGGTCTTTACAGGCGACAACGGGTCGGGCAAGAGCACGCTGCTCAAGGCCATCGCCGTTGCGCTGACCGGCAAGGACACGGCGCGCGCCTTGCAGCCGAGCTTTCACCGCTGGGTCCGCGAGGGGCAGCAGGAGGCGGCGGTCGAACTCGGGATCGCTCGCGTTGCAGACGACGACGCCTTCACCGAGGGCGGGCGTGTCACCGAGAAGGTATTCCCTGCCCGCATCGTATTCAGAAACGGCCAGAAGGAGCCGCAAGTCGAGGAAGCCACGCCACCCAGCGTCAAGAACCGCAAGAAGTATTCGACGCCCCAGCGCACCATCTGGTCACCGGATGCTAAGGGCTGGTTCTCGTGCGGCTACGGCCCGTTCCGCCGCGTATTCGGCGCCTCGCCCGAAGCCATGCGCCAGATGGTGGCCCCAGCCACAGAGCGATTCGTCACCATGTTCCAAGAAGCCGCGTCGCTTGCCGAAGTCGACCAGTGGCTGCGCAATCTGAGCCACAAGTCTCTGGAAGAAAGATCAGGAGCCAAGGAGCAGCGCGACCTTATCTTGGAGGTGCTGCGCGACGAATTGATGCCGAACCAGATCACGGTGGATCGCATTGACTCCGACGGCCTCTGGCTGCGGGATCGCAATGGCCTTGAGTTGTCATGGAGCGAGATGAGCGACGGGTACCGCGCTGCGCTCGCCCTGCTGGCTGACATCCTGCGCCACCTGATCAACGTGTACGGGCTCGCTGAACTAACTGGCCGCGACGACAACGGCAAGCTGTTCTTCAAGCGCAGCGGTGTCGTTCTGATTGACGAGATCGACGCCCACCTTCACCCTGAGTGGCAGCGTGAAATCGGCTTCTGGCTCAAACGCCACTTCCCGAACATCCAGTTCCTGGTCACGACGCACAGTCCCATCATCTGCCAGGCGGCCGATCCGAACGGCCTGTTCGTGCTACCCGAGCCCGGAAGCGACGACAAGCCGCATCCACTGAGTCACGATGAGTACCTCAAAGTCATTGCTTCGCGACCCGACACGATCCTGCTCACCTCGGCTTTCGGCCTACAGAACACCCGCTCGCCACGGGCAGTGGAAGCGCGGGCGCAATACGCGAGACTCAAGGCCAAGGAACGCTCCGGTGCAAGGCTAAGCAAGGACGAGCAGCAGCAGGTGACGCAGCTTCAATTGTTCGCGCAAACTGCAGAGGAGCTGTAGTCGGTGCGCCGTGTACACCGCGTGGAGCTGCCGGCCCGAGTTAGTGCCTATTTGGTTCGCAAGCAGCTTGCCACTGCAGAAACAGCGAACGTGGAGAACACCTGGCGGAGCGCGCGCCAGACGGAAGCGATGGGGGCGGTCGTCCGCACGTTACAGGTAATGGCGGGCGCTCGCGAGCGCTTCATGTACTGCGTGGACTCGCACGGCAGCGACATCGACCATTTTTGGCCCAAGGGAACCTATCCGGGTCGAGCATTTGAATGGCCGAACTTACTGTTGTGCTGCACAGAGTGTGGGCGATTCAAGGGCATTCGCTTCCCGCTGTCGGCCAATGGCGGCCCGATGTTGGTTGACCCGAGCGCCGAGGACCCCTGGGAGAGCCTGGACTTCGATCCGGACACAGGCAACTTCACTCCACGCTACGACGCGACGAGTGGTTCGCCTTCGGCTCGGGGAGAACAGACAGTGCACATACTGCAGCTCGACCGCCGTGAAGGTATGTCCGAAGGCTACCGGCGGACGTATCTGCGGCTTGCGAATTGCGTGCGCGAGGCTCTGCTCACTGCAGGCCCCATAGACGCTGCACAACTTACTGGCAACCTGAGGCAGGCCGATGACCACGGACTGATGGGCTGGTGCTTCGGCCCTGTGGGTGCCCGAATCCAGCCCTTTGACGAGCTGCGCCGCAGGTACCTGCCCGTGTGGACTGCCTGCGCGGCTGCTGCGCGGTAAGACGCGGAGGGCGTTTCCTGGGCGTTTCCGGGCGGTCGAGGCATCGGGCGTGGTCAACCCGATGGCCTGCGCCAACGGCTGCTGGGATAAACCGCATCGCTCGCCCTTTACCAGGTATCGACAAATCGCGCTGCAGCCTTCGTGCGCGGCATGCGCGCCGCGCTGTCCAGCCCCTGCACCAGCCAGTCGCGCGTGTGCGCCGGGTCGATCACGGCGTCGATCTCGAGCGTGGTCGCCATGTTGATCGCCGAGCCGTTCGCGTACTGCTGCTCGACCAGCTTGCGGTACAGCGCCTCGCGCTCGGCGCCTTCGGCCGCGGCTTCCAGCTCCTTGCGGTAGCCGAGCCGGACCGCGCCTTCCAAGCCCATGCCGCCGAACTCGCCGGTGGGCCACGAGACGTTGAACACCGGCGCATCGAAGCCACCGGCGGCCATCGCCTGCGCGCCCAGGCCGTAGCCCTTGCGCAGCACCACGGTAAAGAACGGCACGCTCAGGTGCGCGGCGACGACGAACATGCGGCACACGTGGCGCACCTGCGCTTGCCGTTCGATCTCGGGGCCGACCATGAAGCCCGGCGTGTCGCACAGCGACACCATCGGCAGGCCGTGCGCGTTGCACAGCTGCATGAAGCGCGCTGCCTTGTCGGCGGCTTCGGCGTCGATCGCGCCGCCCAGATGCATCGGGTTGTTGGCCAGCACACCCAGCGGCCGGCCTTCGATGCGCGCCAGCCAGGTCAGGATGCCGCTGCCGAAGCCGGCGCGCAGCTCGAGCAGCGAGCCGCGGTCGAACAGGTCGGGCATGAGCTTGCGCACGTCGTAGGCGCGCAGCCGGTTCTCGGGCACGGCGTGGCGCAGCCGCATCACGTCGGGCGCTTCCCAGCTCGCCAGCCGGCCCTGGAAGTACGACAGGTACTGGCGCGCCGCGGCTACCGCGGCGGCTTCGTCGTCGACCAGCAGGTCGATCACGCCGTTGCGGTGCTGCACCGGGCTCGGCCCGATCTCCTCGGGGCGGAAGTTGCCCAGGCCCCCGCCTTCGATCATTGCCGGCCCGCCCATGCCGATGTTGCTGTGGCGCGTGGCGATGATGGTGTCGACGCAGCCCAGCAGCGCGGCGTTGCCGGCAAAGCAGCGGCCATGCACGATGCCCACCACCGGCACCACCCCCGACAGCGCGGCGAAGCGGCTGAAGGTGTGGTTGTTCAGGCCGGCGACCACCGGCATGTCGACATCGCCCGGCCGCCCGCCGCCGCCTTCGGCGAACAGCACCAGCGGCAGCTTCAGCCGGTGCGTCAGCTCGAGCAGCCGGTCCTTCTTGTGGTGGTTGCGCCAGCCCTGGGTGCCGGCGAGCACGGTGTAGTCGTAGGCCATGACCACGCAGCGCGAGGCCTCGGGCCCGAAGTGCGCGGCGTTGACCGTGCCGATGCCGGTGACCATGCCGTCGGCCGGTGTGTGGCGCACCAGATCGTCCAGGCTGCGCCGGCGCGACTGCGCGGCGATGGCCAGCGCGCCGTATTCGATGAACGAATCGGCGTCGCACAGCGCGGCGATGTTCTCGCGCGCGGTGCGGCCGCCTGCAGCGTGGCGGCGTGCCACCGCTTCGGGGCGGCTGGCGTCTGCGGTGAAGGCCTGGCGGTCGAGCAGCCGTTGCAGGTCGGCGCGGACTGCCGTACTGGCCGTCTGGTCGTCCGCGCGCTCGACCTCGGCGCCGGCCTCCATCGGCTCGAGCACCAGCAGCACATGCGCTTCGGCCAGGTAGTCGCCGACCGTGGCGCGCACGTCGGCAACCCGCGCCGCCACCGGCGCGTGCAGCAGGTGCTCCATCTTCATCGCTTCGAGCACCGCCACCGCCTGCCCGGCCGCGACCACGTCGCCCTCGGCCACCGACAGCTCGACCAGCTTGCAGGGCATCGGCGCCGGCAGCGCGATCAGCCCGGCGCCGACTTCGAGCGCGGCGGCGTCGGCGGCGGGCTCGGGTTCGGGCTCGATCGCCTGCGCAGCCGCGGGCACCGCTGCCGCGGCGATCTGGGCGTACAGCCCGGCCCACTGCTGCTCGAGCCAGCGCGTGTGCACCGCGTTGGCCGCCAGCGCCTCGTGCCCGGCGAGCGTGCGCAGCAACGGCAGGTTGGTCGCCAGGCCGTCGATCCGGCATTCGGCCAGCGCGCGCTGCGAACGGCGCAACGCCTCGGCGAAGCTGTTGGCGCGATGGCTGACGATCAGCTTCGCCAGCAGGGTGTCGAAGTGCGGCGACGGCGCGGCGCCGGCCACGGCATGCGTATCGAGCCGGATGCCGGGGCCGCTCGGCCACTCTGCACGGCTGATGCGTCCCGACGACGGCCGTGCCTTGCCGGCGGCGTCGAGCGTCTCGGCGTTGATGCGCCACTGCACGGCGTAGCCGCGCGGCGGCGGCGGCGTGCTCAGGCCCAGCGAGGCCAGCGACTGCCCCGCGGCGACCGCGATCTGCGCTTGCACCAGGTCCACGCCGGTGACTTCCTCAGTGATCGTGTGCTCGACCTGCAGCCGCGGGTTGACCTCGATGAAGACGAACTCGCCGCTGTCGGCGTCGACCAGGAACTCGAAGGTACCGAGGCTGCGGTAGCCGACCGCGCGCGCCATGCGCAGTGCGCACTCGACGATGCGCTGGCGCAGCGTGGCATCCAGCGTCGGGCTGGGCGCGATCTCGACCAGCTTCTGCAAGCGCCGCTGCAGCGTGCATTCACGCTCGCCGAAGGACACCACCTCGGCGCCGTCGCCGAGCAGCTGGAACTCGATGTGGCGTGCGCGTGCGATCAGCCGCTCGGCGTAGACCGCGCCGACGCCGAAGGCCGCCTGCGCCTCGGAGCTGCAGCGGGCATAGGCCTCGGGCAGCGCGTCGGCGTCGAACACCGCGCGCATGCCGCGCCCGCCGCCGCCAGCCACCGCCTTGAGCATTACGCCGCAGCCCGGTTGCTCGCGCCGCTGTTCAACGAGGAAGGCCTGCACCTGTTCCAGCGTCGCCGCGCCGGTACCGGGCATCAGCGGCACCCCGTGCTGCAACGCCAGCGCACGGGCGCGCGCCTTGTCGCCGAACAAGGCCAGATGTTCGGCACTCGGGCCGATGAACACCACGCCGGCCGCGGCGCAGGCCTCGGCAAAGTCGGCGCGTTCGCTCAGGAAGCCGTAGCCCGGGTGGACCGCTGCGCAGGCGGTGGCTGCCGCCGCGGCCACGACTGCGGCGACGTCAAGGTACGCCGCCGGCCCGGTGGCATCGAGCGCGACCGCCTCGTCGGCCAGCCGCACATGCAGCGCCTGCGCGTCGTCCTTTGCGTAGATCGCGACGCTGGCGATCCCCATGTCGCGCGCGGCGCGGATCAGGCGCACCGCGATCTCGCCGCGGTTGGCGATCAGGATCTTGTCGAACATCGGCGGGCCTCGTTCATGACATGGCGCGCTCCCTAGAATCGGCGCGTCGCTGCAGCGAAGGAGTGTGTCGCATGAACGCCCCGGTGCCTTCCCACGTGTTGCCGGCCTACGCACAGCGGCCGGTGCCGGCAGCGATGCTGGCCGCGCTGCAACAGCGCTTCGGCGAGCGCTGCTCCACCAGCGCAGCGGTGCGCGAGCAGCACGGCCGCGACGAGTCGCCCTACCCGACGACGCCGCCCGAGGCGGTGGTGTTCTGCCACAGCAGCGACGACGTCGTCGCAGTGCTGCGGCTGGCGCACGACCACGCGGTGCCGGTGATCCCCTTCGGCACCGGCTCGTCGCTGGAAGGCCACCTGCTGGCGGTGCAAGGCGGCGTCAGCGTCGATGTCTCGGCGATGACGCAGGTGCTGCGCGTCAACGCCGAAGACCTGACCGTGACGGTGCAGGCCGGCGTCACGCGCGAGCAGCTCAACCGCGAGATCAAGGACCTGGGGCTGTTCTTCCCGATCGACCCCGGCGCCAACGCCAGCCTGGGCGGCATGGCGGCCACCCGCGCCAGCGGTACCAACGCGGTGCGCTACGGCACGATGCGCGAGAACGTGCTCGGCCTGACGGTGATCACCGCCGGCGGCGAGGTGGTTCGCACCGGCACGCGCGCGCGCAAGTCCTCGGCCGGCTACGACCTGACGCGCCTTTTCGTCGGCAGCGAGGGCACGCTGGGCGTGATCACCGAAGTGACGCTGAAGCTGTACCCGTTGCCCGAGGCGGTGAGCGCGGCGATCTGCCACTTTCCGGACATCGCCACCGCGGTGGACACCACGATCCGCGTGATCCAGATGGGGGTGCCGATCGCGCGCTGCGAGCTGCTGGACGTGAACGCGGTGCGCGCGGTGAACGCGCAGAGCAAGCTGGGGCTGCGCGAAGCGCCGATGCTGCTGATGGAGTTCCACGGCAGCCCGGCCAGCGTGAAGGAACAGGCGGAGATGGTGCAGGCCATCGCCAGCGAAGCCGGCGGCGAGGACTTCGAGTGGGCCAGCACGCCCGAGGAGCGCACGCGGCTGTGGGCCGCCCGGCACAAGGCCTACTTCGCCGGCATGCAGACCAACCCCGGCTGCCGCAGCGTGACCACCGACACCTGCGTGCCGATCTCGCGCCTGGCGGAGATCATCGACGCCAGCATCGCCGACGCCGAAACCAGCGGGCTGCCCTACTACATCGTCGGCCATGTCGGTGACGGCAACTTCCACCTCGCCTACCTGGTCAAGGACGGCGACGCGGCGCAGCGCGCCTTGGCTGAAGCCATGAGCGAGCGCATGGTCAAGCGCGCGATCGCGCTGGAGGGCACCTGCACCGGCGAGCACGGCATCGGGCTGCACAAGATGGGTTTCCTGGTCGAGGAAGCCGGCGAAGGCGCGGTGCAGTTGATGCGCCAGGTCAAGCGCGCGCTCGATCCAAAGAACATCATGAACCCGGGAAAGATCTTCGCGCTGTGAAGCACCACTCGCGCCGCAGGCGCATGCTGCTGCGCTGCAGCGCCCTGGCGGCGCTGGGGTCGCTGGCAGCGGCGCCCGCCAGCGCCGGGCTCGAGGACTTGATCGTCGCCGCCAAGCCGTCGGTGGTGGCGGTGGGTGTGTACAACCCGACCGCCAACCCGCGCTTCGCCTTTCGCGGCAGCGGCTTCGCCGTTGCGCCGGGTAACCTGATCGTCACCAACCTGCACGTGCTGCCCGAGGTCATCCCTGCCGGCGGCACCGAGGGCAGCCTGGCGATCGTGCTGCCGCGCCCCGGCGGCAGCGACGGCACCGGCGGGCGCACCGCCAAGGTGCTGGCCACCGACCGCGAGCACGACCTGGCGCTGCTTCAAGTCGACGGCCCGCCGCTGCCGGCGCTGGAGCTGGCCGAAGCCGGCGCGCGCGAGGGCACGTCGGTGGCGATCATCGGCTTTCCGATCGGCGGCGCTCTAGGCTTCAGCCCGGTCACGCACCGCGGCATCATCGCCTCGATCACCGGCATCGCGCTGCCGGCGCCGACTTCGCAGTCGCTGAGCAACCGCGCCATCAACCGGCTGCGCCAGGGCAGCTTCGATGTCTACCAGCTCGACGCCACTGCGTACCCGGGCAACAGCGGCGGGCCGGTGCTGGACATCGAGTCGGGCAAAGTGGTGGCGGTGATCAACATGGTGCTGGTCAAGGGCAGCCGCGAGAGCGCCATCTCCTACCCCACCGGCATCAGCTATGCGATCCCGGTGCGCTTTGTCAGCGAGCTGCTGAAGGGCCGCTGAGGCGCGGCATCAGGCCGCTGGCGCGGCAAGCGACCAGCGCTTCTTCACCTCACCCGCGGCGTCGACGCTTTCGAGGTGCACGCCGAAGCCCCACAGCCGCGCCACGTGCTTGAGCACCTCTTGCGCGCTGTCGTGCAGCGGCCGGCCGTTGTGCTGGAAGTGGCGCAGCGTCAGCGCGCGATCACCGCGCAGGTTGACGTTCCAGACCTGGATGTTCGGCTCGCGCGAGCCCAGGTCGTACTGGCGCGACAGCGCCTCGCGCACGCGCTTGTAGCCGCTGTCGTCGTGAATCGCCGAGACCTCGAGCTCGTCGTCGGCCTCGTCGTCGACGATGGCGAACAGCCGCATCTCGCGCATCAGCTTGGGGCTCAGGTACTGGCCGACGAAGCTCTCGTCCTTGTAGTTGCGCATCGCGTGGTCCAGCGCCGGCAGCCACGGCGTGCCGGCGATCTCGGGGAACCATTGGCGGTCCTCGTCGCTGGGGCTTTCGCAGATGCGCTTGAGATCGCCGTACATCGCGAAGCCCAGCGCGTAGGGGTTGATGCCGCTGTAGGCCGGGTGGCCGAGCGGCGGCTGGTAGATCACGTTGGTGTGCGACTTCAGCCACTCGATCATCACGCCGTCGGTGAGCCAGCCGTCGTCGTACATCTGGTTGAGCAGCCGGTGGTGCCAGAAAGTGGCCCAGCCTTCGTTCATCACCTGCGTCTGGCGCTGCGGG